>JADGDA010000012.1 GCA_015228695.1 Alphaproteobacteria bacterium | reverse complement strand
CTCACGGAAGGGTGTTGGGGGCAGTGATCGGGCGCACACGAATCATGGGGGGCGGCCACCGGCAATGTGCGCATGCCCGCCTTGACGGGGGCGGCCGCTTCACCCACACTCCCGCCGGCCGAAGCGGGAAAGGGAAAGCCAGCATGAACCATGAGATTCGCACGGTTGGCGACGAGAAGGAGGTTCTTCTGTCGGGACGGTTGACCTTTGCCGATCACGTCGGTTTCCGGTCCCTGATCGCCCTGCTGGACGAACCGGGGCTGAGGCGGCTGGTGTTCGATCTCAACGGCGTGGAGTTCGTCGATTCCGCCGCGCTGGGGATGCTGCTCCTGGCCCGCGACAGCGCCGCCGGCCGTGGCGTCCGCGTCGTGTTGCGCGGCGCCCGCGATCAGGTGAAGCGGATCATGGAAGTGGCCCAGTTCGACACCCTTTTCACCATCGAGCCCTGACCCGGATCACGGAGGAATTGGGCGTGAGAGTCGGGATGGTCGTCCGGCGCGGAATGGCGGCGGCGTCGGTGTTGATCGGCGTCCTCCTCCTCGCCCCCCTTCTCATCGATTGGAGCCGCTACAAGGACGCGCTTTCCGCCAAGGTGGAGTCGGCGACCGGGCGCGTTCTCGCCATCGACGGCGAGGTGTCCGTGCGGTTCCTTCCCCTGCCGACGCTTACCGCGCGGGGGGGGCGCTTCTCCAACCTTCCGGGGTCCGAACGGCCGGATATGGTCCGGTTCGAGGAGGCGGTGGTCCGCGTCTCCCTGCTGCCCCTTCTCGGCGGCGTTCTTCAGGTGGAGACGGTCAGGCTGGTCAGGCCGGAGATCCATCTGGAGACCCTCCCCGACGGCCGGGCCAACTGGCGCTTCGAGAAGCCCGCCGCCGGCGAGTCGCGGCCGGCCAGGGTCGCCTCTCCCGGAGATGGAGATGGGGGGGGAACCGGCAAAGGGGGTGGGGAGGTCGACGTCCGTCTCGACAGCGTCCTGATCGAGGACGGAACGGTTTCCCGGCGCGATGGGACGGGGCGGGTCGTGCAACTTACCGGCATTGACGCGGAGATTGCGGCGGAGACCCTTCGCGGTCCCTACAACACGCGCGGAGAGTTGACGGTCCGTGATCTCAGGCTGGGATTCGACGTGACGGTCGATTCCCTGGCCGAGGACAGGGCGTCGCAGGTCGATGCGGCCTTCACGCTTGCGAGACAGCAGGCGCGCGCCCATTTCCGCGGCCTGCTGTCCAGTCTGGCGGACAGGCCCCAGGCCAGGGGCAAGTTCGGGCTGGAGGGGCAAAGTCTTTCGGTGGTCGCGAATACCTTTGGACTTCCGGGGGGGCAGGGGGCTTTTGAGCGGCCTTTTTCGATCAAGGGGACCCTGACCGCGACACCCGAGCGCGCCTCCCTCGACGACATCGTGGCCCAACTGTCCGCCACGGAGATCGCCGGCAGGGCATCGGTGGCCTTCGGGACGGTTCCGGAGATCGAGGCCGCGTTGAGAACGGCCTCCCTCGACCTCGACGCATGGCTCGCCAAACCCGACGCCTCCAGGCGCACGTCCCCGGTGCGGGGGCTGAAGCTGGCCAAGTCCCAGATTTCTTCTCCGGAAAAGGGGGATAACGAGCGGGAGGCGGAGACTGCCGCGCCGTTCGAACTGCCGGTGGACGTTAACGTTACCCTGGATGTGGATGCCGATTCCCTGGCCTACCGTGGCGGCGTCGCCCGCGGCGTCCGGGCGAGCGTCGCCTTGGCCGGGGGGGAATTGACCGTCAATCAGGTCTCCGCGCGGCTTCCGGGAGAGGCGGATGTCGCGGTGTTCGGATTTCTGTCCGCGAAGGACGGGAAACCCCACGCCGACCTGACCGTCGATGCCTCCTCCGGAGACCTGCGCGGTTTTCTCGGGTGGCTGGGGGTCGGGGTCGGTGATGTGCCGGGAGACCGTCTGCGCCATGGAAGGATCGAAGGCTCCCTGGTGGGAACCCCGGAGGAATTCCAGGTCACGGGCATCAAGGGGACGCTGGATGGGGCGCGGATGACCGGGGCGGCGAAGGTCCGCCCGGGGAACCACCCGGGGGGCCGCCCGATGGTCGCCGCCAATCTGGCCTTCGATGTTCTCAATCTCGACGCCTATGCGTCGAAAGGCGGGGGGAAACCGCCGGAAACGCCCGTTGCTCCCGCTTCGGCGAAGGAAGCCGCCCCGGAGGCCCGGCCCGCGCCTTCCGCAACGCATCCTCCGGCCGGTTTTCTTGGCCTCCTCGACGCGAACCTGCGCGCCCGGGCGGGTTCGGTCGAGGTGGGGGGGATGACGCTGGGGGAGGTGACCGTTGACGCCAGCCTTCAGGATCACGTCCTCACCGTCCGCGAGTTCGCGGCGGGCGCCGCCGGCGGAGCCGCCCTGTCCGTCAAGGGTGAGGTGTCCGGCCTGGACGGAGAGGTCCGGTTCAAGGACGTGGTCTATGGTCTGCGCGCGCCCACTCCGTCCGTTCTGGCGCGGCTGGCCGGGCTTGACTGGCCGATGGGCGGGGGGGTAGGCAAGCCGCCCCCGCTGGTCATGACCGGGGTGCTGAACGGCTCGGTCGACCGCGTCACCCTCCGGTCCCTGAACGAGACGGGGGGGGCGGTCGTCGGCGTCGAGGGAGTGATCGACTCGCCCCTCAAGGCCCCGCGCTTCGAGGGGGCGGCGGAGGTCCGGCACGACGACTTTGTCGGGTTCGTCAATCTGTTCAAGGGGGGATACCGGCCCAAGACCGGCAATCCGGGCGGATTCATCCTTCAGACGCGGGTTTCCGCCGCGACCGGGAAGGGCCTGTCCCTGAGCGACCTCCGCGCCCGGCTCGGATCGATGGACCTTGCCGGGGGGGCGCGCGTTTCGATCGCCGGTGGTCGGGCGAAGGCATCGCTGGAGCTTGCCGCCGGAGACCTCGATCTTGATCGCCTGCTTCCGTCTGCACGTCCGGCGCAGGCGTCCTCCGCCGGGGAGAGGCGTCCCGCGAAAACGCCGGACCCGGCCAAGGCTTCCCCGTCGCGCGCCTCCACCGGGGGGCGCTGGTCGCGGGAGCCGATGGGCCTTTCCTTTCTGACCTCCTTCGACGCGGATCTCGCCCTGCACGCCGCGTCGCTCGTCTGGGACGGCACCCGGGTCGCGGAGCCCAGGCTGGGGGCGCGGCTGGCGGATGGGGTTCTGACCCTCGATGGTCTGACCGGGCGGATTTTCGGAGGGGGGCTGGAGGTCAAGGGAACCATGAACGTCGCGGCGGTACCCAGGGCCTCGGCCGTTTTCGCGGTGCGCGGGGCCGATGTCCGTCAGGCGTTGACCAAAGCCGCCGATTTCAGGATCGCCGAGGGCTCCCTCGACCTGGACGCGGCCTTGGAGGCCACGGGCGACAGCGTGCACGAGATGGTTTCCTCCCTGAACGGCGCCGGAGAGGTCTCGGTGAAGGAGGGGGCCGTGCAGGGGTTCGATCTGGGGGCGGTCAACAGACGCCTCGCCGATGCGTCCAACCCGGTGGGCCTGATTGCGGGAATCCAGGCGGGCCTGAATGGCGGCACGACCACTTTCAAAACCATCGGCGGCACCTTCAAGGCCGCGAACGGCCTCGTGCGGACCGACGACCTGCGCATGGTGGCGGATTCGGGGCAGGCCCTGGCAACGGGAAGCGTCGACCTTCCCGCCTGGACGCTCGACGGGCGGGTCGAATTCAGGCTGTCCGGGAAGCCGAACGCGCCTCCCCTCGGCGTGCGCATGATCGGCCCCATCGACGATCCCAGGCGGATTCTCGATATCCAGGGATTTCAGACCCATCTTCTCGAAACCGGGGCGCGCCGGGCGTTGAAGGGGCGGGTGGGGGAGGTGATCCGGGAACTGCTTCCGCCTCCGTCGGGAGACGGCGCCCCGGACCCTAAGCCGAAGGACATCCTGAAAGGGATACTGAACGACCTCGCGCGTCAGCGCTGAGAGCCTGTCCGGCCGGCTCTCAAGCCGCGCATCAGGCCGAGGGGAACGCAGTATGCCCAGTCATGCCACTTGAGGCCGATGAATCCGGCGATGGGGTCGCGTCCCCGCAGCTTGGCCGCGAGCCGCCCGGCCAGGGTCACGATCACCGCCGACTCCAGCCGCAGCCCCCGGCAGGTCATTCGCCCGGCCAGGGGGGCGGCGGTGGACAGAAGGGCATCGACCCCGTCCAGCATGCGCGAGAACACGCGCATCAGAGCCGCGTCCCCGCCGGCTCCCCCGAGCACGCTCCGGTCGAGACCCTCCTCCGCCAGCCAGTCGGCGGGAACGTAGACCCGATCGAGGTTGAGGAAGTCGGCGCGGGCATCCTGGATGTGGTTGAGGACCTGGAGCGCCGCGCACAGGGCGTCCGAGGCCCCCACCGGAGTCTCGTCCTCGCCGTGGACCTCGATGAGGAAGCGGCCGACGGGGGCCGCCGAATAGCGGCAATAGTCCATCAGATCGTCCCAGTCGGCGCACTGATTGCGCAGGGCATCCCGGCGGAACGCCACCAGCAGCGCGCGCGGCTGCTCGACCGTGATCCCCTTCTCCAGCAGGGTCCGCCGCAGGGCCGTGGCCGGCTGGGAGCGGGGGGTGGAGACCGATTCTCCCCGCAGCGCCGCGTCCATTCCGTCGAGCAGGGCAACCTTTTCATCGGGGGAAAGCCCGGGGTCGTCGGCGACGTCGTCGGCGACGCGGGCGAAGCGGTAGAACGCCGCGACCTGGGGGCGGGCCTCGGCGGGCAACAGCATGGAGCCGACGGGAAAGTTTTCCCCGCTGCTGGTCTTCGACATGACCTGGGGCGCTTCCGTTCCCGTGGAGGGTGTGAAACCGTTCGTCATCGGCTCGACCGTTGAAGGTTGCAGGGACAGGACGGCAAAAATGTTACAGGTGGGGACGAATGGACACGATCTCGGCCCTGGGCGCAATAATGATATTGGTTTTCATGGGTATTCCGTGTTACCTGGATCGATGAAAAGGCGATAACGCGAGGCGGGTGGGCATCATCCACGGCCTTTAAGGAAAATGGGGTGGAACTTGTCTGACAGAACCAAGACGGGATTGACCGCTGTGCTCCTCGTTGCCGGGATTCTCGGCGGTTGCGCGACTCCTCCCCCCGATTCAGATCCGGAGGCGGTGTCCGAGTTTCAGCGCACCAATGATCCGGTCGAGCCGACCAACCGCGCCATTTTCTCCTTCAACGATTTCGCCGACGAGAACGTGATCGCCCCGGCCGCCGAGGGCTATCGCACCGCCGTGCCCGCCCCCGCCCGGACGGGCATCCGCAATTTCCTGAACAATCTGAACGAGCCGCTGACCTTCGTGAACGACGTTCTTCAGGGCGAGGGAAGCCGTGCCGGCGGGACGTTCGGTCGTTTCCTGATGAACACCACCATGGGCTTCCTCGGCTTTTTCGATCCGGCCGGTGACGGCGGCGTCGCCGCGTATCACGAAGAGGACTTCGGCCAGACCATGGCCGTGTGGGGTCTTCCCGACGGGCCGTATGTCGTGCTGCCGCTGCTCGGGCCGTCCAGCGTCCGCGACGCCACCGGCAAGGCCGCCGACTTCTTCATGAGCCCGGTCAGCCTGTTCGGTCCGGGTATCCCCCTCCCCGCATCTCTGAGCAAGATGGGCGTCGGCGGAATCGACAAGCGCGAGGAGCATCTGGACGCCCTGAAGGATATCAAGAAGACTTCCCTCGACTACTACGCCTCGCTGCGCAGCCTCTACCGCCAGCGCCGGCTTGAGGATATCCGGAACGGGGCGCCCTCCGTCCTTCCCGATCCCGACCTCGGCTACGACATCCCGCCGGGGGGCGAGAACCTCTCGCAGCGCTGAGCGGTTTATCCCTGAAGAATCAGGTCGGCGGCCCGGAAACCGGACCGGGTCGCGGCCTCGATGGTGGCCGGGATTTCGTTCGCGGTCCAATCTCCCGCCAGAACCACATGGGGGACTCCCGGCCACGGCCGCAGGGGTATCGGGGTGCCGTTTCCCGGAACGTGCGCGGGCGTCGCCCGCTTTTCCCGGATGACCCGGTACGGCGGGGGGTGGTCTCTCCCGAGGTGGAGAACGGACTCCACCATCGCCCACATCCGGGTGGCGATTTCCGGGGACGAGAGGGGGAGCAGGGCCTCGGCGGCGCTGACCATGGCCGTCAACACGTCGCCGCGAACGAACAGCCATGCCTGGGGCTCGGAGATGACCCCGAGGTACGGCCCCCCCCCCGGCAACGGTACGGTGCGATCCAAACGGTAGTGAATGTTGACGATGCCGCGAAAATCCGCCGGGGGCCTTGCCTCGGTTCCGTGGACGAAGGACGCGGCGGCCCAGGGCGGCAGAGCCAGCACGACCCGATCCCCCGGACCGGCGGTGATGGCCGTGTCGTTGAAGCGGAGCAGGGTTTCCCGCGCCCCCGGCTCCAGGGCGCGCAGGCGCGCGTTGAAGCGCACCGTGCCGCCTTTCCGCCGCAACAGGTCCAGGGCCGGGTCCACCAGGGCCGGAGTAAGACCCCGGCGGGTGAGATAGGGGCGGCAGGCGGCCTCCCCCTTCAGAAAGCTTTCCCGCACGACCTGACGGAACAGAACGGCGGAGGCCTCCTCGGGGGGGGTATTGAGGGCCGCTTCCGTCAAGGGCCGCCACAACCGCTCCAGCAGGGGGCCGCCGAGGCAATCGGCGACCGTGTCTCCGGGCCGCGCCAGGGCTAGACGGAAAATTCCCAGATGATCGACGAAGCGGCTTCCGGCGACCCGGCGGCCCGGCAGCAGAAGCCACCACGGCAATCTTCCGGCGTTGGGGCGCAGGCGCCAGAACTCCCCCGTCGCCGCGTCCTGGAAGGGGAACGAAGCCGGGGCCAGGGAAAGCCATTCGCCGCGGCTGCCGATCATGTCGATGTAGCGGAACGCCGAGGTGTTCGCCCCGATCAGCATGTGGATGCCGTTATCCACCTCGCGTTCCAACGTCGGATCGGAAAAAGTCCGGCAGCGGCCTCCGGCGTGCCCGGAGGACTCGTACACGACCACCCGTTCGCCCGCCAACGCGGCGGCAACGGCGCAGGTCAGCCCGGCGACTCCCGCTCCGACGATGTGAACGGTCATGAAAGAGGTCCGTTCATCGATGCTGTGCGCGCCAGCGGGCGATCGTCTCGGAGATCAGGGGCAGTCCCTCGGCGTCCTCCTGCCACGCGGCGCAGAATTCGGCGGTGCCGCTGCGGGGGCGGTGGGCCTCGTCCAAGGCGTCGAAATGAACCCGCATGGGCACGCTCACCCCTTCGCCCACCACGACCGCCTCCTGGGGCCGCAGGGAGGGCAGGACCGACAGCAGCCCCCGCGCCGAATCCGGCAAGGCCCGGCTGACGAAATCCTGGTCCTGCTGGTTGCCCATGCGCAGGGCGAACAGCGTCCCGCACTGGGACAGGATGCTGGAGTCGAGTTCCGACGGCCGCTGGGTCACCAGACAGAGGGAAACCCCGTACTTGCGTCCCTCCTTGGCGATCCGCGACAGCGCCACCTTGGTCGAGCGGAAACCGAGGTCGTCCCGGGCGGGAACGTAGCGGTGGGCTTCCTCGCAGACGAGAAGCACGGGCAGGCTGCGCGAGCGTTCCTTCCACAGGGCGAAGTCGAAGATGGCGCGGCAGAGAACCGACACCACGACGTCCACGACTTCGGAGGGAACGCCCGACAGGTCCATGATCGTCAAGGGCTTTCCCGCAACCGGGATGCGCAGGATGCGGGAGACGACCGCCGCCATGTTGTCGCGCACCATCACCCCGGAAAACATGAAGGCGAAGCGGCGGTCCGAGTTCAGGCTTTCGATGCGCGATTTCAGGCGCAGGAAGGGGGCCGAGTTGTCGGCCTTGTCCAGCTTGCCCATGTTGTTGTCGATGATGCGGAGCAGATCGCCGATCCGGTACGGCACCGGGGTGTCGACGGTGATCGTGGCGCCGTCCTCGTTGTCCCCGGCGAACTTCCGCTTCGCCTGAAGGATTGCTTCCTTGAGGATTCCGATCTGGGCCTCGCGCTCGGCGGCGGCCCCCGCGATGACCATCACCGCGACGGTCTCCTCGAAGTTGAGCAGCCAGCAGGGGAGGCTGAGGGTGCTCGGGTCGATCACCTCGGTCAGATCGCCGAAGGCGTGGGCGTACTCGGCGTGGGGATCGAGCAGGACCACATGGCCGTTGGGGTTTTTCGTCAGGATGGCGCGGAGGAGAAGCGCCACGGTGCAGGATTTGCCCGATCCGGTCGTCCCGAGGACCGCGAAGTGCTTGCCCAGCGTCTCGTTCGGCAGGATGTAGGCGGGAACGGCGCGGTCCTGATGGATGGCCCCGATCCGCAGGGTGACGGCGGAGGGCTTGGCGTAGACCCGTCCGATGTCGTCCGAGTTCGCCCCCATGACCCGCGCGCCCAGCATGGGATGGATCGAGACGCCGCGCTGGAAGGACCCGCCCTGGAGGGTTTCGCCGAGGAGGTCCGCCAAGGCGATCCGGCGACCGGAACCCGCCTCGATCTCCAGGCTGTTGACGATGCCGTAGACGGTCGATTCGGGCGTCTCGGTTTTGACCAGCGCACCGATGCGGCTGGAAAGGTCGGCGGAGGTCGGGGCCCCGTCCGAACCCGGTTCCGAGTTCAGCAGACAGCGGATGGCCGACCCCGAAACCGAGACCACGGAGCCGATGATGCTCGATTCGTTGCTCATGAAGAACCCTCCCCGATCATGCCGTTTCCTGCCGGTTGGGCGGAACGCCGCCCTGATTCGCCGCTGGTCCCCGGGGACTCAGCGGGATCAGCTCCGCCCCTGGAGGCCCCCTTCTGCGCCGGTCGTCGCCCATGAAGGGCTTGTCGTGACGGCGGCGGTCGGGTCCGAAATAGGTCTCGCTGCGCACGAACTGGCGCGGCTGGTAGATCATGGAGTGAATCCGGGCGTACAGCGTCCGGGCCGCGAACGGCTTGTTCAGGAACTCGGTGACCCCGGCCTCCCGCGCCGCCACCACCCGTTCCAGCTCGGAATAGGACGACAGCATCAGGATGGGGACGAAGGGATCGGGGCTGTTATCGTCCGTCCTCAATTTTCGTGTGAATTCAATCCCGTTCATCGGTTTCATCATCATGTCGGTGATGATGATGTCGGGAACCATTCCTCCCATCTCGCGGAAGGCGCTGGAGCCGTCGGCCGCCGTCAGGATATTGGTGGCGCGGAAACTCTTCAGCACCATCACGACGAGCTGACGCATGTGGAAATTGTCCTCCACCACCAGAAACGCTAGTTTTTCGAGAGTTGCCGCCCCCATTACGACGAATCTCCCCCGACCCGCTGCGCGGGGAACACGGTTTCAGGTTCGACGATAAGGCGCTGCGCCGCGATCAGGGGCAGTTCGCGGGCCCCGGTGGACTGGGCATGGAGTAGAATCCCGTGCAGGGACGATGCCGCGAGGGAGAGCGCCCGGGCTACGTCCCCATCCCGCAGGAAATGGCCGAGGAACAGGGCCGAGAAGGCGTCGCCCCCGCCGTCGAGGGGGGGGCTGAGGTGGAGGAACGGCGTGGCCACGATCCACGCCTCCTTGCCGGTGACGACGAGATTTTCGACGGTTCCCGCGGGGACTTCCTTGCGACGCAGGCTGGTCGTCACCACGACTTTGGGGCCTCGGGCGCACAGGGCGATGGAGGCACCGACGGCGTCGTCCAGGGTGCGGACCTGCCGTCCGGTCAGGAATTCCAGCTCGAAATGGTTGGGGGTGACGATGTCCGCCGCCGGAACCAGACGCTCGCGGATGAAGGCGGGAAGGCCGGTCCGCACATAGATGCCCCGCCCGACGTCGCCGAGGACCGGATCGCAGAGGTAGACGGCCTTCGGGCTGGCGGCCCGGACCCTCCATGAGGCCTCCAGGACCGCCTGCCCGACGGAGGCGTCGCCCACATACCCGGAAATCACCCCGTCGAGCCGAGGCAGCACGGCCAACTCGCCCAAGCCCTTGACGACGTCGTGGATGTGCACGGCGTCGAACACCATCCCCCGGTGACTCCCCCGGCCGGGGGAGTTGGAAAACTGGACCGTGTAGAGGGGCCACACCTCCACGCCCATGCGCTGCAAGGGAAACACGGCGGCCGCGTTGCCGACATGGCCATAAACCACATGGGACTGAATCGAGAGCACGTTCATGATCCGGTCGTCCTCGATCACCGCCTGTGCTCCCCCCTCGGCCGTCAGCGACAGGCCGCCAGCGTCAACTTGCCAGCGGGCGCGGTTCGATTATAGTGTGGCGCGGCGCGGCGGGCCACGAAAAGAGATGGTCCGCTCCGTCGTCGGCAAATCAAAAAAACACAGCGGGGGAATCGCCATGAGTTTCACGATCGTCGAGGAAGCCACGCCGCGCCTGAACCGCTCGGAACTGGCGGTTCCCGGTTCCAGCCTCAAATTCATCGAAAAGGCGCCCTCCAGCAACGCCGACGTCATTTTTTTCGATCTTGAGGACTCGGTCTCGCCGGACCAGAAGCCCCAGGCGCGCAAGAACGTCATCGACGCGCTGAACAGCCTGGATTTCGGGCGCAAGACCATCTCCATCCGCATCAACGGGCTGGACACGCCCTATATGTACCGCGACGTGGTGGAGGTGGTGGAGCAGGCGGGGCACAAGCTCGACCTGATCATGATTCCGAAGGTGGGGACTCCCTCCGACATCTACGCCGTCGACATGTTGGTCACCCAGATCGAGCAGGCGAAGGGGATCAAGAAGCGCATCGGGTTCGAACTGCTGGTGGAAACCGCCCTCGGGATGCAAAACATCCACGCCATTGCCGCCGCTTCGAAGCGCAACGAGGCCATGCTTCTCGGCACCGCCGATTATGCCGCCTCGACCAAGGCGCGGACCACCCGCATCGGCGGGGCCAACCCGGATTACACGGTTATCACCGATCCGGCGGAGGACGGCTCCCGCGAGGCCCATTGGGGCGACATGTGGCATTACGCCCTCGCGCGGATGGTGGTCGCGGCGCGGGCGAACGGGCTGCGGCCCATCGACGGCCCCTTCGGCGACTTCAAGGACGAGGCGGGATATCTGGCCGCCGCCAAGCGCGCCGCCTCCCTCGGCTGCGAGGGCAAGATGGTCATCCACCCGAGCCAGATCGAATTCGCCAACACCCTGTTCAGCCCCTCCGAGAAGGAGGTCTCCCAGGCCCGCCGCATCCTGGAGGCCATGGAGCAGGCCAAGCGCGATGGGGCCGGGGCGGTGCAGTTGGACGGCAAGATGATCGACATCGCCTCCATCAAGCAGGCCGAGGTCGCGGTGAAAAAATCCGAGTTGATCACCGCCATGGGCGGCTGATTTGGTCTCCAGAACACGATGAAACGCACAATCCAGGAGGAAACCCCATGAAGTTGCCCGCTAATTTCTACAAGCCCCTCGCCATCGGCGCGCCGATGCCGCTCCGTGAACTGCCGGTCCGCGCCGAGCGGATGATCCATTTCTATCCGCCGCACAACGAGAAGATGGCCGCCAAGGTGCCAGAGATGGTGTCCAAGGTGGACGTGCTCCTGGGCAATCTGGAGGACGCCATTCCGGCCGATGCCAAGGAAGCCGCCCGCGCCGGTTTCATCGCCACCGCCAAGCAGGTCGACTTCGGCAACACCGGCCTGTGGACCCGGATCAACTGCCTGAATAGCCCGTGGGTGCTGGACGACATCACCGAGATCGTCGCCAGCGTCGGCAACAAGCTGGACGTGATGATGCTGCCCAAGGTGGAAGGCCCCTGGGATATCCATTACCTCGACCAGTTGCTGGCCCAGTTGGAGGCCCGTCACAACGTCCGCAAGCCGATCCTGATCCACGCCATCCTGGAAACCGCCCAGGGCGTGAAGAATGTGGACGCCATCGCCGCGGCCAGCCCGCGCATGCACGGCATGAGCCTCGGGCCCGCCGATCTGGCGGCTTCGCGCGGGATGAAGACCACCCGCGTCGGCGGCGGTCACCCGTTCTACGGCGTGCTTGAGGACAAGGCCGAGGGCAAGCCCTCCCGGACTCTGTATCAGCAGGACCTCTGGCACTACACGGTCGCCAAGATGGTGGACGCCTGCATGTCCGCCGGGATCAAGGCGTTCTACGGCCCGTTCGGTGACTTCTCCGACGACGATGCCTGCGAGGCCCAGTTCCGCAACGCCTTCCTGCTCGGCTGCGTCGGCGCCTGGTCCCTGCATCCGGGCCAGATCGCGATCGCCAAGCGGGTGTTCAGCCCCGACGTGAAGGAAGTCCTGTTCGCCAAGCGCATCCTCGAAGCCATGCCCGACGGCACCGGCGCGGTGATGATCGACGGCAAGATGCAGGACGATGCCACCTGGAAGCAGGCCAAGGTCATCGTCGATCTGGCCAAGCTGGTATCCCAGAAAGACCCGGAACTGGCCTCCGCGTACCAGTTCTGACGATATGGACCGGCGGCGTTCCCCGCCGCCGGTTCCCCACCGCAAGATCATGCCTTAAGATCATGCCTTGCACAGGCGGCGGGGCGTCATATATTGCCGTCATATGTATCGCCGTTGGCCGAGGATGATGACCCATGACGGAACGATCTGCGGGGATTGACCCCAAGCTGTTGGAGATATTGGTCTGCCCCAGGGTCCGCACTCCGGGATCGCTGCGCTATGACGCCGAGGCGCAGGAACTGGTGAGCGAGGCGGCGGGGCTCGCCTATCCCATCCGTGACGGTATTCCGATCATGCTGATCTCGGAGGCGCGGCCCCTCGACCGGGACAGGGCGAAAACAACGGATTAGGGAGCGTTGATCCATGAGCGGACTTGAGTTCGGAACCAAGCACTGGCCATTGGAAATCCGCGTCAACAAGGCGGATAAGACCATGGAAATCGATTTCGACGACGGCAAGACGTTCCGCATCCCGGCGGAGTTGCTGCGGGTGGAGAGTCCTTCCGCCGACGTCCAGGGCCACAGCCCCGACGAAAAGCAGATTGTTCCCGGCAAGCGCAACGTCGGCATCATCGGCGTGGAGTCGGTCGGCAACTACGCCATTTCCATCAACTTCGACGACACGCACGACACCGGCATCTATTCCTGGGACTTCCTCTACCAGATGGGCGAGAACAAGGACCGTCTGTGGAGCGAGTACCTGAACTCCCTGGAAAAGCTGGGGCTGACCCGCGACACGGTGATCGGCCCGCCGACCAAGTCCTCCGGCGGTTGCGGCGGCGGTGGAGGCGGAGGGAGCTGCGGCTGTCACTGAGATTTGAGCATCGTGACCGGGGGAGGAGAGGCATGGGTGGACGCATGGCGTTGGTTCTCGTTGTCGCCGCTCTGACCGGGGTTCCGGCCTGGGCCCAGACCGCGCCTCAAGAGGGTGCCCCTCCCTCCGCGTTCAAGGTCGGGGGCGCGGGCGGCGTGACCATGGGAAAGCCAGCCGGGGGAAATCCAGCCGGTCAGACGATGTCGATCGGCTCGCCCCAGGGGGCCGTCCAAGGAACCTCCTCGCCGCAGCCGGGGTCATCGGTGATCCCGTCGGCGAAGCCCCGGACGGCACGTCTGACGGACAAAACCCAGGGCAACTGCGACGGCCTCAACCGCCGCCGTGCCCGTTTCATGCACGGCTGCGAGGAATAATCTCAGCCGTAGAGTTCCTCCAGGACTTCACCGTAGACGGCGCGGATCCGGTGGCGGCGGATTTTCTGGGTCGGGGTCATCTGCCCGTTGTCTACGGAAAAGGGTTCGGCGGTCAGGGTGAAGCGGCGGACCCGCTCCAGGGGGGAGACCTTGTGGTTGAACCTCTCCACCGCGTCGCCGATGGCCTTGCGGAACCTGGGGAGGGTCACGAGGACGGAGGGATCGTCGGCCTCGCCGTTTTCCGCCGCCCATTCCGAGACGAAGGTCCGGTCGGGGACGATCAGGGCGACGAGGTGCGGGCGCTTGTCTCCGTGGACCATGACCTGGGCGATTTCCGGTTCCAGGGAAAGCATGCCCTCGACCTTCTGGGGCGAAAGATTGTCCCCGCCCGAATTGACGATGATGTCCTTCTTCCGGTCGGTGATCCGGATGAATCCGCTCCTGTCGATGGCGCCGATGTCCCCGGTGCGCAGCCAGCCGTCCGGATCAAGGGCGGCGCGGGTGGCCTCCGGGTCCCGCCAGTAACCTTGCATGACCAGTGGTCCCCGCACCAGAATCTCGCCATCCGAGGCGAATCCGACCTCGACCTCCCTGAGGGCCGGTCCCACGGTGTGCAGGCGGGTGCGCCGGGGGCGGTTGCAGCTCACCACGGGGGCGCATTCGGTCTGGCCGTAGCCCTGAAGAATGCGGACTCCCAGGGCGGTGAAGAAGAGCGCGACATCGGGGTGGAGCGGCGCCCCACCCGAAACCAGGGCCTTGAGCCGTCCGCCGAAACGCCCCGCCACCTTGCGCCGGACCAGAAGGTCGAGCGCCACGTCCATCGCCCTCTCGCCCAGGGACAGGGAACCGGGGGCCTCATGACGGAGGCCGCCGAGGGACAGGGCCTTCCGGAACAGGCGCTCCTTGATCCCCCCCTCGCGGGTCAGGGTGCGGAGGATGCGCTCGCGTAGGGATTCGTAGAGCCTCGGGACCGCGATCATGATGGTGGGGCGCGCTTCCAGCATGTTGGCGGCCAGCCGTTCGACTCCCTCGGCGTAGTAGATCTGCGCGCCGATGGAGATGGGGAAGAACTGGCCCACCGTGTGCTCGAAGGCATGGGACAGGGGCAGGAACGAGAGAAAAACCTCGCCGTCGGGACCGGCGGCGTCAAGCTCGGTCAGGATGTCATGGGCTCCCATGCAGTTATGCAGGATGTTGCCGTGGCTCTGCATCACCCCCTTGGGCGCCCCCCCGGTTCCCGAGGTGTAGATGATGCAGGCGGTATCGTCGCGCTTGAGGGTGTCGGCGCGGGCGGGGCGCTCCGACTCGCGCTCCAAATCCGCCGATCCGAGGTCGATGACCAAGGGAGGCGCATCGGCGCGTCCGGCCGCTTCCCTCACCCGTCCGGACAGGACGGGAGTGGGAGACGTGATCACGGCCCGCGCCCCGGAATGGTTCATGATGTAGAGATGATCGGCGACCGTGTTGGTGGTGTAGACCGGGACGGAAATCCCGCCCGCCGCCATGATCGCCATGTCGGCGATCAGCCACTCGGGACGGTTTTCCGAGACCAGCATGACCCGGTCCCCCGGAGTCACTCCCTGGCGGATCAACGCGCCGGCGAACGCCGCGACCCGCGCCGCCGTCTCCGTTCCCGACAGGGGCGCGTAGAGTCCGTCGCGCTTGTCCCACAGGAAGGGCCTCTCCCCCAAACGATCGGTCTGTTCGAAGAACATGGCGACCAGATTGGGGCAGGACGAATAGTCGATGGCTCCGTTCACGTTCGGGTTTCCTCCATGGCCGCGATGTGACACGATCCGGGTCGAAACGACAAGGAACAGCCGAATGACGCCGATCATACAGGAGACCCGGTCCCTCCCGCACTGGTTTCTGGACGACCTCTATCCCGGATTCGACAGTCCCGAACTGAAGCGCGATTTGGAACGGATCGAGGGGGACGCCAAGGCGTTCTCCGATGCCTACCAGGGGCGGCTCAAGGAATTGGACGGGGGCGCCTTCGCCGACGCCATCGCTGCATACGAGCGCCTGAGCGAGGGGATGGGCCGGATCGAGAGCTATGCCGATCTGGCCTTCTCGACCCGCATCACCGATCCGGAGGCCGGACGGTTCAATCAGTCCATGCGGGAACGGATCAACGCCATTTCGGCCGGCACCCTGTTCTTCACCCTGGAAATCAATCGTCTCGACGAGGAGGTGCTGGAGTCCAAGCTGAGCGATCCCAAGGCCGCCCGCTATCGCCCGTGGCTGCGGGATGTCCGGGTCTTCAGGACGCATCAGTTCTCGGACGAGGTGGAACGGATCCTCCATGAGCGCGAGGTGGTCGGCCGGGCCGCCTGGGTGCGTCTGTTCGACGAGACCCTGGCCGGTTTGCGCTTCGACGTGGACGGGGAGTCCCTGACCGAGAGCGAAACCCTCAATCTTCTCTCCGACCCCTCCACGGATAAGCGCCGCTCCGCCGCCAAGGCCTTGGGAAAGGTTCTGGGCGACAATATCCGGGTCTTCTCCCGGATCACCAACACCCTGGTCAAGGAAAAGGAAATCGACGACGGCGGGCGTGGCTATCCCCGCCCCATCTCCTTCCGGAATCTGGCCAATCAGGTGGAGGATGAGGTGGTGGACGCCCTGGCGCGGGCGGTGAAGGAGGCTTTTCCCAAGCTTTCCCACCGCTATTACGCCCTGAAGGCGTCGTGGCTCGGGGTGGAACGACTCGACTATTGGGACCGCAACGCCCCCCTGCCGGAGGACGGCGGAAAGCGTTACGGATGGGAAGAGGCGCGCGACGTCGTTCTCGGGGCCTATGAGGCCTTCTCGCCGGAGCTGGGCGCCATCGGCCGACGCTTCTTCGAGAATCCGTGGATTGACGCCGAGCCGCGCCCCGGCAAGGCCTCCGGCGCCTTCGCCCACTCGACCGTGCCCTCAGCCCACCCCTACCTCCTGTTGAACTTTCACGGACGCGGCCGCGACGTCATGACCCTGGCCCACGAACTGGGGCATGGGGTCCACCAGATCCTGGCGGCGGGGCAGGGCTACCTGATGTCCGGCTCGCCGCTGACCCTGGCCGAGACGGCCTCGGTGTTCGGGGAGATGCTGACGTTCCGCGCCATCATCGACGCCGAGACCGACCCGCGCACCCGCCGGACGCTGCTGGCCTCGAAGGTGGAGGACATGCTCAACACCGTGGTGCGGCAGATCGCCTTTCATGAGTTCGAGCGTGCGGTTCACGACGAACGCCGGCAGGGGGAACTGTCGCCGGACCGGCTCGGGGACATCTGGATGCGGGTGCAGTCGGAAAGCCTCGGTCCGGCCTTTCGTTTCGACGAGGAATACCGGAACTACTGGGCCTATATCCCCCATTTCGTCCATTCCCCGTTCTACGTCTACGCCTATGCGTTCGGCGACTGCCTCGTGAATTCGCTTTATGCCCAGTATCGAGGGGGGGCGTCCGGTTTCCAGGACCGCTATCTGGACATGCTCCGGGCCGGAGGCACCCTGCGGCACAAGGACCTCCTGGCCCCCTTCGGCCTGGACGCCTCCGACCCCGCATTCTGGCGGCAGGGGTTGGAGATCGTGAGCGGCCTGATCGACGAACTGGAAGGCTGACCCCTCGGATTACTGGGGCTCCGGCAGGCTCCCCGAAGGGACCGGAGGCATCGCCGGCGGGGGCTGGACCGGTGCGGGCTGCTGGACCGGCGTTTGCGCCGCCGCCTTGGGCCTGGGCGGGGTGGTGGAGGAGGCAGAGGCCGAGGGAAAGGCGCGGGGCGGCGCGGACGGGGCCTCGCGCGTGGCCGGAGCGTATCCCGGCTGGGCGCGTCCCGATGGACCGAGCCGGGCCTCGATCTTCGGACCGACGCGGATCATGATCTGTTCGCTCCAGCGTTGGCCGATGGCCATGCTTTCCTGCATGATCTGGGGCGTGACGTGGAGAACCTTCTGCCCGGTGGCGCTGGAGTAGAAGGCGATCGTCTCTTTCATCTCCGTCGGGTTCAGCCGGTCGGTGAACAGACCGGCAGCCCAGTTCAGCATCTCGTCGAAGCTGTCCCGATAGGCGGCCTCCAGCTCGTCGCGGATGATTTCCAGAACCGGATCGGGGATGTTGGGATCGGACAGGCGGGTGGCCTCGATCTGCTGCGTCAAAGCCCCGTCGGCCATCTGGGTCAGCAGGTTTTCCATTCCGATCAACTGGATGAGACGTCGGCCCTCCGCCTGTCGGGAGGGATCGCCGGCATCGGCCGGGGGCGCGGCCGCGGGAAGGAGAGCGGCGGCGAGCAGAAGAGCGGCCGCAGTCTTTCGTGTCGTATTCATCCTTCCCCCCCCTAGGGCCAATACTGTGCAATTAGGGGAAAATCGTATGTTACCAATGCGCTACCGTCATGCTCGGCCTTGTGCCGGGCATCCACGCGGCGCCACATACTCAAGCGATCGAGGCGCGAAGAGGCGTGGATGGCCGGGACGAGCCCGGCCATGACAGTAACATGCTGAATTTGCAAATATTTCCCCATAACTGAACCGTGTTGTCCCTAACCCGGGTATCCGCCGCATCCGTTGTCGGTGAGTTGGGCGATGCGCAGGGCGTTGGTCGTGCCGGGAGTGCCGAAGGGAACCCCGGCGGTGATGACCAGACGGTCCCCGACGGTGGCGAATCCCTCCCGGCGCGCGGCTTCGCAGGCCATCCGGACCATCTCGGCGAAACTCGAAATGTCACGGGCGACGATGCAGTGAACCCCCCAGGCCAGGGCCAACTGGCGGGCGACCGTGACGTCGGCGGTCAGGGACAGAATCGGGGCCTCCGGGCGCTCGCGCGCGGCGCGCAGGGTCGTCGAGCCGGAGGAGGTATAGGTGACGATGGCCGCCGCGCCCAGGGTGTGGGCCACTTGGCGGGCGGCGGCGCTGATGGCGTCGGCGGCGGTGCGTTCCGGTTCCTCGCGCGCGGCGTCGACGATCCGGCGATAGACCTCGTCCCGCTCCACGCGGCCGATGATCTTGTCCATGATGGCGACGGACTCGGCGATGTACTCGCCGACGGCGGTTTCCGCCGACAGCATCACCGCGTCGGCGCCGTCATAGACGGCGGTCGCCACGTCGGATGCCTCGGCGCGGGTCGGCGTGGGGGCGTGGACCATGGAGTCGAGCATCTGCGTCGCCACCACGACCGGCTTGCCGAGGCGGCGGCAGGTGGCGACGATGCGTTTTTGCAGGATCGGGACGTCCTCGGTCGGAACCTCGACCCCCAAGTCCCCGCGCGCGACCATGACCGCGTCGGACAGGGAGGCGATCTCCTCCAGGAATTCGATGGCGCTGGGTTTTTCCAGCTTCGATAGCAAGAGGGCGCGTCCGGCGATCAGGCGGCGGGCCTCGGTCACGTCCTCGGGCCGCTGCACGAAGGACAGGGCCACCCAGTCGAACCCCATCTCCAGTCCCGCCTCCATGTCGCGGCGGTCCTTTTCCGTGAGCGAGGAGATGGGCAGAACCACGTCCGGCACGTTGACGCCCTTGCGGTCCGACAACAGACCTCCGGTGATCACCCGGGTCAGGGCGAAATCGGGACCGTGGCTTTCCACCCGCAACCGCACCTTGCCGTCATCGACCAACAATTCGGCGCCGTCGGTCAGGGCGGCGAAAATTTCGGGGTGGGGCAGGGGGGCGCGGCGGACGGAGCCGGGCTCCGGGGACAGGTCGAGCCGGAAGGCGTCTCCGGCGCTCACGCGGGCGGAACCGCCGGCAAACGGCCCCAACCGCAGCTTCGGCCCTTGCAGGTCCATCAAGGCGCCGATGGGGCGGCCGGTGGTCTTCTCCAGGCCCCGGAGCATGTCGAGCCGGGCCTTGTGGTCGGCGTGGCTCCCGTGGCTGAAATTGAAGCGGAACAAATCCGCCCCGGCCCGGAACAGCGCCTCCAGCGCCTCCGGGGTCGAGGAGGCTGGTCCGAGGGTGGCGATGATCTTGGCGTTCCGGGTTCTGCGCATGGAAGCGAAAATATGGCCGTCCCGTCCGGGACGCCAGCGTCTTGTGGCGCCGGAGCGAAAAAAACCGGTTCCTCGACGTTTCGAGTGGAATCGTCCCCCCTCACCGTCAGCCTGACACCGTGCTCGCGTCCGTCAAGGACAAGCCGCTACGCGGTGGCCTGCGGCCATCCTTGACAGACACTGCGCGCGGCGTCCCAGGGGAAGGTGGTCGGGACGAGGGAATGGCCCGTTTCAATCGAACAATGGAATGGACTCAAGGAGGCTCCTCGACGCGGCAAGTGGAATTGCGGGACCCGGCCGTGAACGTACCCAATGTCAAACCCATGCACGGTCACCGGAATCGAGCGGAGGAGGTATGGATTGCGGCGGGCGGGGTGGTGTAGAATGCGGCTGCGATCACCAAGGAGGTCTCCGATATGCGGGAAAGCGCATTGCTCATGATGCGGGGCGACAAGCTCCAGCCGGAGCTTGCCGCCGCGCTCGAAGGGGGCGAGGCAGGAGCGATTTACGAGGTCCATGTCCACAAGGCATCCGCCGAGGATGCGGCGTACTTCCTTGAGACTCGCGCCAAGGTTCAGGACGGACTGGCCGATATCGAGGCTGGTGAGGTGCTGGATTCGGATGAAGTCCATGCCGAATTGGAAGAGAAATTTGGCATCACCATTCGTCGATAACCATGGCTGATTTTAAATACACCCGCCGCGCTAAAAACGATGTGGATAATATTATTGAGTACATCGCCAGGGACAACAAATCCGCAGCGGATGATTTTGTCCATCAGTTGGTTGGTAAATTTTTTGCGCTTGCCAAAACGCCGCATATGGGGTGTGAGCGCGAGGATTACGGCGCGGGCATCCGCACCCTCCCCTTCGGCAATTACATGATTTTCTATCGTCCAGCCAAATCCGGGGTGACCATCGTGCGCGTGCTGCATGGCGCGCGAAATCTGCCGGGCGTGTTCAGGGCAGGAAGATGACGCTCATTCCTCAGTCGTCAACGTCTGAACAAATCCCGGTTCCGCTGATTCCGGAACCAATGCACTGTCACCGGAATTCCCCGGAATTCGTTTTGTTAACTGATTTGACATGGCATCATGTGCAGTGGTATAATTATCTTCATAGTATTAGTTGGGCAGGGTTTTCGGAGGGGGCGTGCCGAAATTCGCAGACGCAAATATCGCACGGATGTTTGGGGTTTCAGATGCAGAGAATGAAGACCCTGCCCGGCTGAAGGAATATTTCTTCAAAAACAAGGCTTACGAAAATCTTCAAAACGATTTGGCTATCCGCGTCCTGGTGGGGCACAAGGGAAGCGGTAAGAGCGCCTTACTCAAGATGCTGTATCTTGAAGATATTGAGGCGAATAGGCCTGCCATCTGGCTCCAGCCTGGAGACCTGTTGGCGGCCTTCGATCAAAAGAAGGGAACATTCAATTCCTGGATTGAGGATTGGAAAGGCGCTCTCCTAGATGTGATCGCAAATCAGGTTATGCAGGAAGTTCAACCTGATTGCCTGCGGGAAACGCTTTCGCCTGCAATAAATACGGCAAGTGTCGCCTTAAAATTCATCCGCCAAAAAATAGATAAAGTAGTATCTGGCGGGGCCGCCGCAATCCAAAAGGATGTTATTTCAAGGTACACTGCGCACAATTTCATTAGAATTTACATTGA
>JADGDA010000129.1 GCA_015228695.1 Alphaproteobacteria bacterium | reverse complement strand
TTTTCTCGATCCCGACGGTCTTTATCGCCACTTCCCCGATCCGAGATTTTTTGTCCTGTGGCACCCCCCCCCCCCCCCCTTTAGGCCATACTCTGTCTACGACCACAATGTAAATGTATCTAGGAGCGCTACCTCTGTCACTGTCCAATTGCAAATAATGCGCGCCAAGGGTGATTTTTTGTCGGTGCGTTTCAGCTATTCGGGTGGTGCAAATACGCGCCGCTTGGCAAAGTCTCGGCATGAAGGTTATCAGTGTGTCCGTCCGTTGAACCCGCCCTTGATCAGGCGGTGTCTTTTGTGTAGTTCCACGGGAGCAGTTCGTCTATCCTATTGATCTTGTGGTCGGCAATGCGATCCAGGGCCCGGGTAAGCTAGGCCTAGGGATCGATATCTTTGAGGCTTAGCGATCTTGATGCAAGTGAAGGCGATGGTCATGGCCTTTCCGCCGCCGCCGTCTACACCCTGACCGAGACCGCCAAGATCAACGGCCTCGACCCGGAAGCCTACCTCCGCGATATCCTGGGGCGCATAGCCGACCACCCCATCAACCGTATCGCCGACCTCCTGCCCTGGTATCTCGCCAAAGCCCCCGAGATCCGCGACGCAGCTTGACCGTCAAGCCGTCACGCCCGTAGCCGGCAGAAGACGCTTACCGCCATGCCAAACACGGAGTTGGCACGGAGTTGGGAATTTCGTTTCGGATTGTTGGCGAACAAAAAGCCCGTAAGTCGTTGGACTTACGGGCTTAATTTGGTTGCGGGGGCAGGATTTGAACCTACGACCTTCAGGTTATGAGCCATGAGACACCCTATATCTAGCGCCTTGATCTGTTGACATATTTTTCGGGTTCGTCCTGTAACCCCTGAATTTTCGCGCTTTTCTGTTGATGTCCTCTGTAAATCGACGCAATGTCACGTCAAACGGCACCATACGGTGTGTTGACATAGTGTTGACAGGAAAAGCCCAATGTCAGAACGCATCACCGACGCCATCGCCAAACGGGTCAGCGCGGGCGACCGGCCTCAGGTCTTCTTCTGGGATGCCGACGTCAAGGGATTCGGCCTGCGCGTCACCAATCGCGGCGCCAAGTCCTTCATCCTGGATTACCGCGTCGGCG
Organism: Alphaproteobacteria bacterium; assembly: GCA_015228695.1. Lineage (GTDB taxonomy): Bacteria > Pseudomonadota > Alphaproteobacteria > Rhodospirillales > Rhodospirillaceae > JADGDA01. The sequence goes on along the minus strand of JADGDA010000129.1, from coordinate 6,018 downwards.
GGAGGCAACGGCGCATCACCATCGGCAGTTATCCCGACTGGTCGGTGGCGGCCGCCCGCACCGAGGCCGGCAACCTGAAGCGGGAAGTGGACCTTGGCAACGACCCCATGGGTAAGCGCCATGCCGACCGCGCCGCCCCCACCATGCGCGACCTGTGGGACCGCTACAAGCGCGACCACCTGCCGCGCAAGGCCGCCCGATCCCAGGCCGACGAGACCATGATGTGGGAGAAGCTGGTGCTGCCCACCCTGGGCAAGCACAAGGTGACGGACGTCACCCATACCGACATCGAGGCCCTGCACCGCGATATCACCACCCAGCGCGGCACGCCGGTGCGGGCCAACCGCGTCATCGAGGTGGTACGCCGCGCCTTCAATCTGGCGATCCGCTGGGAATGGGTCGAGAAGAATCCCGCCTCGGGCCAGTTGCGCAACCCGGAAGAGAAGCGCCAGCGCTACCTGTCGCCCGAGGAACTGTCCCGGCTGTCGGCGGCGCTGGCTGCCCACCACGAACCTGTTTCCGCCGACGCCATCCGCATGCTGATGCTGACCGGCGCCCGCAAGAGCGAGGTGCTGGGGGCCACCTGGGAGATGTTCGACCTGGATGCCGGAGTGTGGACCAAGCCCAGCGCCCACACCAAGCAGCGGAAACAGCACCGGGTGCCGGTTTCGGCCAACGCCCTGACGCTGCTGAAGCGGATCAGAGAAACCGCCGAAGGGCCATACGTCTTCCCCGGCAAGGGCGGCGACCAGCCGCTGACCGACGTCAAACGGTCCTGGGCGGCGGTGTGCAAGGCGGCCGACATCACCGGCGCCCGCATCCATGACCTGCGCCATTCCTTCGCCTCGCTGCTGGTCAGCGGCGGCGCGTCGCTGCCGATCATCGGCGCCATGCTGGGCCACACCCAGGTGCAGACCACCCAGCGCTACGCCCACCTCTATGACGAGCCGCTGCGCGCCGCCGCCGACCATGTCGGCAAGACCATCGACATGGCGGGAGAGAAAAAGCATACTGCCCGCACGGAAACAAAGTGAGAACACTATGCCTATTCTCGACTATGGCATGCTGCTCGGCCCCGGCGCCCTGTACCGTGCGCAATTGATGGTCCGCACGGTAATGGCATGGCCCGCCGACGAGGCCCGCCGCCGCCAGTACATGGCCACGGTGATGTCGATGCATCTGGCGGAACTGGAGGAAGCCGGAGCCAACCTCCCCGACCCCGCTTCCGGGGAAAGCTGGGAGGACACAATCGAGGCCATCGAGCACGCCGAAGATTGGCATGCCTCCGTCGAACAGCTTGGCGGGTGGTTCGCCGAAGCTGGGGGATACCGCACCGTCGCGGCGGCCCCAGGGTTCGAGGCGTTTACGGCGGATATGGGAAGCCGCCTGGGCGACTGGTTTGCCGCCGGGCTGATCTTGGCCCTGGTGCGTCGCATGGCCACCCACCACCGCGACCTTCCCGGCGGTGCAAGCATCAACAAGGCGGTGTTCATCCTTGAGCGGGTCCACCTCCCCATGGTGCCCCGCAACAGCCATGATCTGCGGCGGGCCTGGAAGACCTATAAGCCGGTGGCCCATTTCTGCGCCGCGTTGTTCGACCTGTTCCTCGAAGCGATGATGATGGGCAAATCGCCGGAGGAATCCGCAGTTCTGATCGAGGAGGAATTGAACGAGGAATTCCTCCTGTTCCTGTCCGAAGCGGAAGCATATTTGGAATTCGGCCTGCGTTACCAGCCGCCTCGGACCAAGGGACAACCACTCCTCCCCCATGACGAAACCTGGACGTTTCCCGAATATCGTCCCTGGCCGAACTCCCCCCGCAAGGCGGCCCCGCTGGACGGCGTACTCCTGCGGGCCGCCATGGAATATCGCGCACCGGTTCCAAGTGCCTGACTACTGAGCCTCGACCGCTCACTAGAGAAGGCGATTCCCTCACCAATGTCGGGGAAGTGTTCCTGTCGATATCTGGATTGCCGACGCGGCGTTGCGCCGCTTGGCATGAAAGGAATCGACCATGACGGAGACCTCCCCCACCCCGGCGGAAACCAACATCTTCCTCGGCTACATTGACGAGGACGAATACTGCCGCCAGCGCGGCATCTCGGTGCGCACCGCCCAGCGCGACCGCCAGCTTCGCCAGTCCCCGCCCTATACGGTCGTCGGCCAGCGCGTCATGTACCGTATCGACAGCATCCGCACCTGGCTGCTGGAGCGCGAACGCCAGGTTGAGCGGAAGGCATCCGCGCCCCGTGCCGGAGGCCGCAAATAATGAGCGCCCCCGCCCCCGACACCCTGGCCGACGATCTGCTGATCGGCGCGGCCCAGATCGCCCGCCACATCTTCGGCTCGGACGAGGATCGCTTCACCCGCCGCGTTTACTACCTGATGGGCCGCGCCAAGTGCCGCCTGCCTTCGTTCCGCCTGGGGTTTCAGGTCGCGGCCCGCAAATCCACCCTGCGCCAGTGGATCATCAATCAGGAGGTGGTGTGATGCCCCCGCTCACCTCCCGCATCACTCCCGACGATCATGTCGCCATCGGCGCCAGCATCAAAGCCGCACAGGCCGGAATTCTGCGCCAAGCCCCGCTTGGCAGTACCGTCCATCAGGAAGCCATTGCGGTCATGGCCAGCCTGGAACGCCTGCGCACGACCATGGACAACCTGTTGTTCCAGCATGTTCACGAGGACTTGGACCCGCGCCAGATTCGCCACATGGTCTACTGCCCAGGAGCCAGCCTGCGCCAAGACTATAGCGTTGGCGAGGAAGGCGTGCAGGACGCCTTTGCTCACTGGGAATTGGAGGGCTGACCATGGAGAACGCCCTCCCCACCCTGGTCGATCTGCGCCGCACCCTGCGGCGCAACGGCTACCACCCGGTGCCAATCTCCGGCCCCCACCTGTCGATCAAGGCCGCCGGCAAGCGGCCCTTGATGCGCGGCTGGGAAACCGTCTGCGCCGTGGCCGACGATGCCGAGATCGAACGCTGGGCCAACAAGTACCCGGACAGTTCCAATACCGGCCTGCTGTGCGGTGCCGTTGTCGGCATCGACATTGACGTGCCGCTGGACGAACCGGCGGCGGAGATCGAGCGTCTTGCCCGCGACCTGCTGGGCGACACGCCCCTGAAGCGCATCGGCCGCGCCCCCAAGCTGCTGCTGGTGATGCGGACGGTACAGCCCTTCGACAAGATCCAGACCCCGGAACTGGTGCTGCCCGACGGCACCAGCGTCCGCGTCGAGATTCTGGCCACCGGCCAGCAGTTCGTCGGTTTCGGCATCCATCCCGACACCAAGGGCGAATACCTTTGGCCGGACCAATCGCCGCTGGAGGTGCCCGCCGCCGATCTGCCGGCGGTCACCGCCGAGCAATGCGTCGCCTTCGTCACCCAGGCGGAAACCATCCTGCGCGGTATCGGCGGCCAGACGCGGGCCGAGATCAAGGGAGTCGAGCGGGCGGGCCGCAAGGCGGCGGGCATCTCCGCCAATGCCCAGGACGTGCCCGACCGCGATCTGATCGCCTCGGCCCTCGATCACATCCCCAACGACGATCTGCCCTACGACGAATGGATCAAGGTCGGCTTCGCCCTCTATGCCGGTCTCGGCCCCGATGGATGCGGCCTGTGGGAAGCCTGGTCTGCGCAATCGTCCAAGAACGATCCGGGCACGACCATCAGCAAGTGGCCAACCTTCGCCACCGGTCGCAGCATTTCCGTCCGCACCCTGTTCTGGGAGGCCAAGAAGAACGGCTGGGAGCGCCCCAAAGCCGCCCGCAAGCGAGCCCCGCGCCCCAATCCCTATGAGGGCATGAAGCGCGATTGGGCACCCGCCGGTCGCCCGACCATCCGCGTCACGGCGGGCGATCTGCCCCGCGTGGTCGGAGAAGGCGAAATGGCGATGATGAACGCCGGCCTGCCACTCTATCAGCGCGGCAGTATGGTGGTGCGCCCGGCCTCGTCCGCCGTCACCATCACCGACGGGCGCAAGATCAACGCGCCGCGTCTGGTTGTCGCCAACCGCCACCACATCGCCGAGGCCATGACCTTCGCCGCCCATTGGGAACGCTTCGACGCCCGCGCCGAGGATTGGGTGGCAACCGACTGCCCGTTGCGCATCGCCGACACCTATCTCGCCCGCGAGGGCATGTGGAAGCTGCCAGTCCTGACCGGCATCATCAACGCCCCGACGTTGCGGGCCGACGGCTCGCTGCTGGACCAACCCGGCTACGACACCGCGACCGGACTGTTGTTCGATCCGCAGGGAGTGTCCTTCCCCATAATTCCCGAATTCCCGGATCGCCATCAGGCCATGGCTGCGCTGGGCTATCTCAAGCGCCTGATCGAGACATTCCCCTTCGTCGGCGAGGCGGATCGGTCGGTGGCTCTGTCCGGCATCCTGACCACCGCCATTCGCCGCTCGTTGCCCTCGGCCCCACTCCACGGCTTCAACGCCCCCACCGCCGGATCGGGCAAATCCCTGCTGGTGGATATCGCCAGCATGATCGTCTCGGGCCGCCCCGCCTCGGTCATCGCCCAGGGCAAGACCGAGGAGGAAATGGAGAAACGCCTGGGCGCTGCCCTGATCGCCGGTGATCCGCTGATCTCCATCGACAATTGCGAGATCGGCCTCGGCGGTGAATTGCTCTGCCAAGCGCTCACCCAGCCCATGCTCAAGGTCCGCCTGCTGGGCAAGTCGCTCAACATCGAGGTGCCCAGCACGGCGGCGGTGTTCGCCACCGGCAACAACCTGACCGTGATCGGCGACATGACCCGGCGCGCCATCCGCTGCACCCTCGATGCCGGTGTCGAGCGCCCGGAACTGCGCGAATTCGACCGCGACCCCGTCGCCACGGTGGCCGGCTGCCGTGGAGATTATGTTGCAGCGGTCCTGTGCATCCTGCGCGCCCACCATCTCGCCGGCCGTCCGCAGCAGACCACGCCGCTCGGCTCCTTCACCGAATGGTCGCGCTGGGTCCGCGATACCCTGGTCTGGCTGGGCGAAGCCGATCCCTGCGCCACCATGGACAGCATCCGGGGAGCCGATCCCAAGCTGGAGGCGCTGACCATGGTGATGGAGCAATGGCACACCCATCTCGCGACCCGCCGCGCCTCGGTCAAGGAGGTGATCGATGTCGCCACCGATCAGATCGCCAGCTTCCATGGCCGCGCCGAATTTATCAACCCCGACTTCCGCGAAGCCCTGCTGGCCGTGGCCGGCGATGGTGGCGCCATCAGCGGCAGGCGCCTGGGCAAATGGCTGGCTGCCAACCAGGGCCGCATCGTCAACGGCATGCGGCTGACACCCGATGGCCAGCACGCCGGCGTCGTTCGGTGGCGGCTGTGGGATCAGGGATCAGCAGCGGAGACCGCAGCCGTTCCCGCCAATGTCCATGCCTTCCCCCACCATGCGGGCTGATCCCTCGTGGTGGGTTTGGTTGGTTTGGAGGGTTTGTTGCCGTACCCCGCAGGAAACTGTCAGAGAGATATTTTTTCTTTGAGAAAGACACATCCATCGTCACAGAGAAAAAGAAAACATGTTTGACAGTTTATAGAAGCGGGCCGAAACAAACCCTCCAAACCAACCAAACCCACCACAGCATCATGGTAAGCGAATGCCAATCGTTACCAAACGTTGCGAATGAAATAGCGCCGCCACCCTGGTAGACTGTCTCCCGGTCACAAGAGGCACTGCCTCCTCCAGCCCGGAAGGCACGGTTCCTCCTGGGCCTTTCCCTATGCGGGGAGCCTCAGCGCACGACCTTGCCAACCTGGGGCCGCACAATGACTAAACTAAACACCACCGAGTCCAAGGCCGAGTTTGCCGCCCGCGTCGGCCTGACCAAGGGCCGCATCTCGCAGTTGGTCGGCCAGGGCCTGCCGGTCCAGCCTGATGGCACCATCGCGGTGGCCGAGGGGCTGGCCTGGATGGAAAGCAACCTCGATCCCGCTCGTCGCAACAAGGGCGGCACCCCGGCCCCGGCCACCAGCGGCACCCTGTCGCTGTCCGAGGCCCGGCGCATGTAC
>JADGDA010000128.1 GCA_015228695.1 Alphaproteobacteria bacterium | reverse complement strand
TCTTTCTGTGGGGCAACGTGCCGGAGCCGTTCACCTTGTACAAGGGAGTGCGCGCCCTTCCCCCCGGGTCCTGGCTGTGGGTGGAGCGCGGGGGATCGCGCCGCTCCGAAACGTATTTCTCCCTGCCCCGCTCCCTTGCCGAGTCCTCCGCCCCGGAGGGCGCGACCGTGGCGGAAGCCCTCGCGGCCTCGGTCCGGCGGCATCTCATCGCCGACGTGCCGGTCGGAGTGTTCCTGAGTTCGGGGCTGGATTCGACCACCCTGGCGGCCCTGGCGTCCGAGGCGAGGTCCGGGCACATCGATACCCTGACCCTGGGATTCCGCGAATTCCAGGGCACCGAGCGGGACGAGACCCCCTTGGCCGAACAGGTGGCCCTTCGTTATGGCGCCCGCCACCGCACCCGCTGGATCACCGCCGCCGACTTCGCCGCCGCCCGCGAGAGCATTCTCCGCGACATGGACCAACCCTCCATCGACGGCGTGAACACCTGGCTGGTGGCAAGGGCCGCGGCCGAGGAGGGGTTGAAGGTGGTTCTCTCGGGCCTGGGCGGGGACGAACTGTTCGGCGGGTACAACACCTTTACCCAGATCCCGGCGCTCGTGCGGCGGCTGTCCCCCCTGGCCCGCGTCCCCTGGCTGGGAAGGGGCGTCCGCCGCGCCGCCGCCCCGTTCCTGGGGCATCTGACCTCGCCCAAGGCGGCGGGGCTGCTCGAATACGGGACCGGATTCGCGGACGCCTACCTGCTGCGCCGGGGGCTGTTCATGCCGTGGGAACTGGACCGCGTGCTGGACCCGGAGATGGCGCGGGAAGGGCTGGAGGAACTGGCGACCCGCGAACGGCTCGAAGCCGGTTGCGATGGGCTGGTCCGGGACCGGCACAGGATCGCGGCCCTGGAGATGCAGTGGTACATGCGCAACCAACTCCTGCGCGATGCCGACTGGGCCGGCATGGCCCATTCCCTGGAAATCCGGGTGCCGTTGGTGGACATCGGTCTTTTCCGCGCGCTGCTGCCGCTGCTGACCGGCCCGACCCCCCCGGGAAAACTTGAGATGGCCGCCGCTCCGCGCACCCCGCTGCCCCCCGCGATCCTGAACCGCCGCAAGACCGGCTTTTCCGTTCCCGTCGCCGAATGGATGGGAATGGGGGAACGCGGGCTGCGCGGATGGGCCCGACACATCCACCAAACCTTCACCGCCCCGACCGCCCGCGCGGAGACGGGGCCGTGACGGGACAAGGCTACACTGTATACTTGATCGCCTCGATTTCGCTGAACATCCGTCCGGAATGACCCCACTCGATCAGCGTGCCCAGGTGGAAGACGCCCACCCGCGGCGACAGGCGCGCCGCCTGCTCCAGGGATCGGGTCGCGACGACAAGGGTAACGCCGGATCGCAACTCCGCGATCAGGGCCTCGATTTTGGCCGAGGCGGCAGAGTCGAGCATCCGGCAGGGATCGTCCAGAAGCAGGACCTCGGCTCCGAGGGCGAGGGCGCGGGCGATGCAGAGGCGCTGCTGCTGGTCGGGGGAGAGGCTTGGCCCCAGCCGGTCCAGATGGTTCCCGACCTCGCCCAGGAGTCCCACCTTCCGGAGGCTCCCCAGAACGAGTTCCTTCTCCTCCTCGCGGCTCCGGACCAGACCGTGGACCCGTGGGCCATGGGCGATGTTCTCGAAGATCGATTTGGGGTACGGATTGGGACACGGAAAAATCATGCCGATCCTGTTCCGCAAACGCACGGTATCCACATCGGGATGGTGGATGTCCACGCCGTCGAACCGGATCAGGCCACCGACCCGGCAGTTTTCGACGAGATCGTTCGCGCGGTTGAGACAGCGCAGAAAGGTCGACTTGCCGCTGCCCGGCGGCCCGGCCAGGGCGGTGACCTGATTCCGCTCGATCCCGAGGGTTACGCCCTTGAGAAGGGTCCGGCCCCACCAATCGACGGTCACCGACTCCGCCGTGATCCTACAGGCGGAGAAAACCAACGCCCGTTCCCCGGTTTGCCCCCGGCGATGGGCCGAAACCGCCGGAGCGGACAGGGGTGGCGGCAAGGACGGGGGCCGCACTCTGGCAAGGCCATTGTTCTGCAAATTCATGTCCGCACCCATGCTCCGCCCAATCTCTGTTTTGCCGAGCCCGATAGGAACGAGACTTGACATGCTGTCCTCCTGTGGATCGCCACCAATCAACATGCAGACAAAAAGAAACATTATAAAATGACAATACATGGCAATATTTTATTTTATAAGAAATTATATAATACAACAAAATAATCAAACACATCCATATGATGACGATGTGTATATATGCAGCACGGCCAATGTAAAAATGAATTTTTTATGACTCATATATCTGACACGGTGCGTTAACAGGACAAGATGGCGTCCCGTCAATCGGTTGCGGGGCGCCTTCTGAAGATGGGGGATACCAGATGTTGTGAAGACCGTTCCAACTGAGAAATCCGGCCTGGAACGGAAAACCCCCGCCGGTTTCCCGACGGGGGTTTCATTTTGCTGTTGGCGAATTGTGGGATTGACGGACATTTCGCTATCGGCGAAGATGAGGGTATGAGACTGATCCTCACCCAGGCGGCCATCAGAGCTCTCCGCAAGCTCCCCGCCAGGGACGCCAAGGCCTTGCTGGGGATGCTGGGGGAAATCGCCGCCGACCCATTTGGATCACATGCCAAGGCAAAAAAGATGACGGATCACCCCGGATACCGGGCACGCTACGGCGATTGGCGGGCGATTTACCGCCTCGACAACCAGACCGGCGAGATGGTGGTGGATCGGATAGGACACAGAAGCGAGGTGTACCGATGAACGCGATCAATCCGATTGCCGAGACGGCGGATACCGTCACTCTGTCCCGCACCGACTATGAGACGCTACTGGAGGCATTGGAAGATGCCGAAGCCGCGGTGGCGTTGGACGCCACGAAAGCCGAAGAGGACCGGATCGGGAGAAACGCTTATCGCGCCAATTGCCTGCCGGTCGGATTGGTCGAGCGGATGGTCATCGACGGAGAAAGCCCCGTCCGCATCTGGCGCGAACACCGTTCCATGACAGCCAAGGCCCTGGCGGCGGCGGCCGGCATCAGCCAAGCCTACCTCAGCGAAATCGAGACGGGCAGAAAACCCGGAAGCCTTGACGCCATGGGCAAGCTGGCGCGGGCGTTGGGCGTGTTGCTCGATGACTTGGCGGCGGGTGGTGCGTGACGCGACCGGAGCGGGGGCGGGGCGCTATGACGGGGGGATCGAATGGAGGACGCGATGGGCGATGAGCCGGAAAATCTAACGCTGGTTTTTCTTCGCCGCATGGATGCCAAGCCGTGACAGTGCATATTTTGTGTTCCAATTCCGGAATTCCGGTAACGGAGGCCGTTCCAACCGAGACATGACCTGGAACGGAAAACCCCCGCCGGTTTCCCGACGGGGGTTTCCCCGATCTGGCCCGCCGCCCCCTCGTCAGGGACGGCCGGGAGTGAGAACGCCCTTAAACCCGGATCAAACCGAGTAATACATCGCGTACTCGATCGGATGCGGCGTGTGCTCGAAGTTGTAGACCTCGTCCCACTTCAGCTCGATGTACGAGCTGATGAACTCGTCCGAGAACACATCGCCTTTCTTCAGGAAGGCGCGGTCGGCGTCCAGGGCGTTCAGGGCCTCGCGCAGGCTGCCGCACACCGTCGGCACGTTCGCCAATTCCTCCGGAGGCAGATCGTACAGGTTCTTGTCCATCGGGTCGCCGGGGTGGATCTTGTTCTCGATTCCATCCAGACCCGCCATCAGCATGGCCGCGAACGCAAGGTACGGATTGGCGGCCGGGTCCGGGAAGCGGACCTCGACCCGCTTTCCCTTCGGGCTGATGTCGTAGGGGATGCGGCAGGAGGCGGAGCGGTTGCGCGCCGAGTAGGCCAGAAGAACCGGAGCCTCGAACCCGGGGATCAGCCGCTTGTAGCTGTTGGTGGTCGGGTTGGTGAAGGCGTTCAGAGCCCGCGCGTGCTTGATGATGCCGCCGATGTAGTACAGGGCCGTCTCCGAAAGGTCCGCGTACCCGGACCCGGCGAACAGCGGCTTGCCGTCCTTCCACAGGGACTGGTGGGTATGCATGCCCGACCCGTTGTCCCCGAAGATCGGCTTCGGCATGAAGGTCGCCGTCTTGCCGTAGGAATGGGCCACGTTGTGGACCACGTACTTGTAAATCTGCATGTAGTCGGCGGCGCGGAGCAGGGTGTCGAAGCGGGTGCCCAGTTCCATCTGCGACGGCGCGACCTCGTGGTGGTGCTTCTCGACCTTGAGCCCCATGTCGGCCATGATCGTCAGCATCTCGGCGCGCAGGTCCTGCATGGAATCCACCGGCGGCACCGGGAAATAACCGCCCTTGACCGCCGGACGATGGCCGGGATTGCCCTCGGGGAACATCTTGCCCGAGTTATAGGGGCCTTCCTCGGAGTCGATCTCGTAGGAGACGTGGTTCATCTTCACGTTCCAGCGGGCGTCGTCGAACACGAAGAACTCGGCCTCGGGGCCGCAATAGGCGGTGTCGGCGATCCCGGTGGCCGCCAGATGGGCCTCCGCCCGGCGGGCGATGGAGCGCGGGTCCCGGTCGTAAAGCTGGCCGGTCGAGGGCTCGATGATGTCGCAGAACAGGATCATCATCGGCTGCGCCGCGAACGGGTCCATCACCGCCGAACTCAGGTCCGGCTTCAGCAGCATGTCCGACTCGTTGATCGTTTTCCAACCCGCGATCGAAGAACCGTCGAACATGAAGCCGTCGCTGAGGCTGTCCTCGTCGATCGTGCGGACATGCTGGGCGGTGTGCTGCCACTTGCCCTTCGGATCGGTGAAGCGGAAATCGACGTACTTGACGTCGTTTTCCTTGATCATTTCCATAACTTTCTTGGCTTCGGACATGCGTCTCATCCCGTGACTGAGCGTGAATGGCGAAAGACGGCCGCGCAGACCCCACGGACTACGCGGCGGCGATGGTAATTCAGATGGCGTCGGACCCTCTTTCCCCCGTGCGGATCCGGATCGCCTCCTCGACGGAGGAGATGAAAATCTTGCCGTCGCCGATACGACCCGTATGGGCGGCGTGCTGGATCGCCTCGACGGCCCGCTCCACCAGCGAGTCGTCGATCACCAACTCGATCTTCACCTTGGGCAGGAAGTCGACCACATACTCGGCGCCACGATAAAGCTCCGTATGCCCCTTCTGACGGCCGAATCCCTTGGCCTCAATGACCGTAATCCCCTGGAGGCCGATCTCGTGCAGGGCCTCCTTCACTTCGTCCAGTTTGAAGGGCTTGATCACCGCTTCGATCTTCTTCATGGAACCACGGTCCCCGACTGACAAAAAACACGACTGGCGAAAGACACGGGCGGCCACGAGAACGACCGCCGACAACCCACCTTTAACCCGTCTTTTCTGTAGCACGGGGCATGCCACCCACGCAATGGCCTGCCACAGGGATTGCCCCGCCTCCGCGCCCGGAAAACCTGCCTGTTTTTACGGCTTGTTGATTAAATTTTGAACTCCTTTCCACGATGCCGGCCCCTCCCTTCCGGCATCATTCGCGGTGCGGAAACATTTTCCTGGGCGTGGGCATCCGACCGCCGCCGGACAGGACGACGGCCACCATTCCGGAAACATCGAGCCCCAGGGCGATCACCGAAAGGCCGTAATCGCCCCGACTGACCTGATAGAGGTCATCGACGAGCACGTTCCCCGCGACGACGACGAGAACGGCGGAAAACAGCACGCCAAGCCATGATATCTCGGCCTTTGCGAAGGGCACGAGGCGCAGGACGCCGTCGAACAGCTTCGCCCCCGCGACATGCCCGAACACCAGGGCCGCAGGCATCAGGAAGATGAAGGCGAAAACGACGGCAAAGGTCTGGAGCGCATCGGACGCCGGAGCGCTCCCCCCCATGATGAAGAGATAGGCCAGCATCAGCAAGGAAAACGGCAGCAACATCAGGCTGAGCTTGAAAAAGCCCTTGCGAAGAACGGTCAACGGAATGGTCTCGACCATGTGTCACCTCACCGGGGCAGGGTAACGCAACCGCCGCCATGGGAGAAGCAAGACTGTACCGCAACCGAAAAGATTCGTATGACTGCTTCCGAAAGTGAATCGGAGGCGGCGCGGTGAAATCAGGCAATGGGATTCTTTCCAGCTACGGCACGACCATCTTCGAAGTGGTGTCCGGGCTGGCGCGGGAGCACGGAGCGGTCAACCTGGGACAGGGCGCCCCCGAGGGCATGGAACCCGCCGATGTGGTGGCGCGGGCGGCCCAGGCGGTCCTGGACGGACCCAACCAGTATCCGCCCCTGATGGGCACGCCCGGATTGCGCCGGGCCGTGGCGGCGCATGAAAAGCGGTTCTACGGGCTCGACGTGGACTGGGAGTCGGAGGTGATGGTGACCTCGGGAGCCACCGGAGCCCTGGCCGACGCCCTGTTCGGCCTGATCGAGGAGGGTGACGAGATCATCCTCCTCGAACCCCTCTACGACAGCTATCTGCCGATCATTCGCCGGGCCGGCGGCGTTCCGAGGCTGGTGCGGCTCGCCCCTCCGGACTGGACCCTGCCCCGGGACCGTCTGGCCGCCGCCTTCTCCCCGCGCACCAAGGCGATCCTTCTGAACAGTCCGGCCAACCCGTGCGGCAAGGTCTACACGGAGGACGAGCTGGACTTCATCGCCCGGCTCGTGCGGGACCATGATGCCTATGCCATCTGCGACGAAGTCTATGAACATCTCGTTTTCGACGGCCGAAAGCACATTCCCCTGATGACCCGTCCCGGCATGCGCGACCGTTGCGTCCGCATCGCCTCGGCGGGCAAGATTTTTTCGGTCACGGGCTGGAAGATCGGGATGCTGGTCGCGGCGCCGGACCTGCTGCGCCCGATCATCAAGGCGCACCAGTTCCTCACCTTCACCGTGCCCCCCAATTTCCAGACGGCCGTCGCCTACGGGCTGGAGAAGGAGGACGGCTATTTCACCACCCTGATCCAGGACATGCAGGCGCGCCGCGACCGTCTCGCGGCCGGTCTGGCCGGCGTCGGGTTCCGGGTCCTGCCGTGCGGGGGGAGCTATTTCCTGACCGCGGACATCGGGGCGTTGGGGAACGCGGACGACGACGTCGCCCTCTGCCCCCGCATGACCCC
>JADGDA010000127.1 GCA_015228695.1 Alphaproteobacteria bacterium | reverse complement strand
CCGACATGGCATCGGGAGCAAATCCCGCCACCGGCAGCACGGCGTGGCGTGGATGGCCGTGACGAGCACGGCCATGACGGAAATACGGCGGGGGAACACATCTGAAGGCAATAACCGTGCCGGACAGCCGTGAGTCGAGCCCGCGCATGACGGCGTTCGGTTGTGACGCCGGGCGTTGGAATCGCGCAAACCAACTCTTCGTGAACCTGGGTTCTTTGCCCTTATGAGAGACCGGAGAAAGCCAGAGTGCGCGTAACGTGATATCCCCCCGCATCATCGTCGTGGAAGACGACGAAGCCCTGCGGCAAACCATCTGCAAATTCCTGGTCAAGACGGGAATGGACGTGCGCGGCTGCAATGACGCCGAGAGCCTGCACGCCGCCTTTGCCGAGCAGCCGGCGGATCTGGTGGTGCTGGACGTCAATTTGCCCGGCGAGAACGGTTTCGCCGCCGCCGCGAAGCTGCGCGCGGTGTCCGCCGCCGGCATCATCCTGCTGACCGCCCGCTCCGACGTCGACGACCGGGTGCTGGGCCTGACCAGCGGCGCCGACGCCTATCTCACCAAGCCGCTGCATCTGCGGGAACTCCATGCCGCGATCACCAACCTTCTGTGGCGGATGACGGCGGACGGGTCGCCGAGGCCGGTCGAGCCGGAGGCGCTTCCCTGGGTTCTGAACCGGCGCGGCTGGTATCTGGTCAGTCCGACCGGCCGCCGCATCGAACTGACGGCGAGCGAGTTCCGCTTCCTCTCCCTGCTGGCCGCCTGCCCCGGCCAGCCGCTCGCCCGCGACGCGATTCTGTCCGGCCAGGGAAAGTCGGCCGATATCAACGACGGCCGCAGCATCGACATCCTGTTGTCGCGCCTGCGCCGGAAGGTGAGCGAGGAAACCGGCCTGCCCCTGCCCATCAAGACCGTGCGGGCCTCCGGCTACGCCTTCGCCGCCGCCGTCATCGTGCGCGAGTGAACGGAAACGCACGACCAAAGACGCGGACGTTGAGTGCCCATCCTGAAACATATCGTTATTTTCCAATACGTTGGCCGTCGCCCCCGCGAAGGCGGGGGTCCAGGGGTCACGGGTTGTGCCAGACGGCCCTGGATTCCCGCTTTCGCGGGAATGACGACTCAACTCTTATAAGGCTCTTACTGGGATCCGGGGTGGCGATAAATTGTTGCATATCAACACTCTAGAAGATCGTCATGCGCGGGCTTGACCCGCGCATCCACGCGGTGCCGCCTGAAAGACCATTGGATTTTCTCGATCTTTGGCGGCGCGGCACGGCGTGGATGCCCGGCACAAGGCCGGGCATGACGGCTAATATGTTGAAACATAAGCGTTTTCCTCCACCCTGGGTTCCAGGAGGAGCCTTCTTATAAGGCATTGAAATTACTCAATACTCTTGGGTGGGAACTGAAAAACTCTGAAATATTTTGAAACAGTCTGAGTGTTGTGTTTTCCGTGACAGACCGCGACACTCCGCAACTACCGGCAAGCCTTATCCGGCGGGGGGGACGATATTGCGGTCGGCGGTTGCACGCGGAGCCAGTTCTTTCGGGCCGATGATCATGGCGCTGGAACCGCGCATGATGTTCGACGGGGCCGGTGCGGTGGAGGCGGCGAGCGGGATCGCGGACGGAGCGGCGGACCCCACGCCCGATTCGCTGGCGGATACCGCGTCGGCACCCCCGGCATTGCCCGAGCGCAAGGAAGTGGCCTTCGTCGATTCCAACGTCGCCGAGTGGCGGACGCTGGCGGCCGGAATCGGCCCCGGTGTCGAGGTGGTGGTGCTCGACGGGCTGGGGGACGGCCTTGCCCAGGTGGCGGAATGGGCACAAACCCATTCCGGCTATGACGCCATTCATGTCGTGTCGCACGGCGCCGAGGGAATGCTGCGACTCGGCACCGCCACTCTGACGGCGGCCGGGTTGTCCGATCCAGCGGCGCAAGGGGATTTGGCCCGCATCGGCGAGGCTCTGACCCCGGACGGAGACATCCTCTTCTACGGCTGCGCGGTCGGGGCCGACGGTGCGTTCGTCGCGCGCATCGCGGAGATCACCGGCGCCGATATCGCCGCCTCGACCGATGCCACCGGCGCGGCGGACCTGGGCGGGGACTGGGAGCTGGAGACGGCCAGCGGGCCGGTGGAGACGCCGGCGCTCGTCTCCGACGGCTTCGACGCCCTTCTTGCCACCCCGACGCTGGACAGCACCAAATCGCCGACGCTCGCCGGTATCAACATGAACCTGGCGGCGCCGACCAATGCCTCGACCGCCAATGCAACGCTGGTCTCGGCGCTGGTCAACACGACGGGAATCGCGAACTTTTCCGATACCGACGGCGACCAGCCGGGCATCGCCATCACCGGCCTCAACACCAACGGCCAACTCTATTACTCGACCAACGGCGGCACCGCCTGGACCGCAGTCAACTGGACCCTCAGCGACACCGCCGCCCTCATGCTGTACGCGGACGCCAGCACCTATCTGTATTTCAAGCCCGCCGCGAACTACTCCGGCACCCTCGCCAATGCTCTCACCTTCCGGACCTGGGACCGGAGCGGCCCCGCCAACGGCACCACCCAGGTGAACACCCAGGGGTTCTCGGTGGGCCTGACCGGCTCCTACGATACCGAACTAGCCTATGGTGTTGCCGTCAGCGGCAATTACGCCTATGTCGCCGACGACCGTGCGGGCCTCCGGGTGATCGACATTTCCAACCCGGTGAGCCCCAGTCTCCTCGGCACTTACGATACCCCCGGATACGCCTCCGGCGTCGTCGTCAACGGCACCTACGCCTATGTCGCCGATCTCAATAGGGGCCTCCAGGTGATCAACATTTCCAACCCGGCGAGCCCCAGTCTCGCCGGCTCCTACGGTACCTCTGGGAATACCTTTAGCGTTGC
Source organism: Alphaproteobacteria bacterium (assembly GCA_015228695.1). Taxonomy (GTDB): domain Bacteria; phylum Pseudomonadota; class Alphaproteobacteria; order Rhodospirillales; family Rhodospirillaceae; genus JADGDA01. The sequence goes on along the minus strand of JADGDA010000127.1, from coordinate 4,278 downwards.
CGTCAGCGGCAATTACGCCTATGTCGCCGACGCTAGTTCGGGCCTCCGGGTGATCAACATCTCCAACCCGGCGAGCCCCAGTCTCGTCACCACCTACGACACATCCGGATCGGCCCGTGGTGTCGTTATCAGCGGCAATTACGTCTATGTCGCCGACGACACTGAGGGCCTCCGGGTGATCAGAGCGGCGCCCAACAGCGTCTCCACCACCACCGACACGGCCGCGATCACGGTCACCGATAATGTGCCGCCGACCGTGACCGGCGTTTCGTCCACCACGGTCAACGATTCCTACAAGGTGGGCGATTATATCGCCGTCACCGTCACCTTCAACGAGGCGGTGACCGTCACCGGCGTGCCGAGCCTGACGTTGGAGACCGGGACCACCGACCGCACCGCGACCTACAGCAGCGGCAGCGGCACCAGCACCCTCACCTTCACCTATACGGTGCAGGCCGGAGACAGCAGCGCCGACCTGGACTACGCGGCGACGACCGCACTGGCGTTGAGCGGCGGCACCATCCGGGACGCCGCCGGCAACAACGCCACTCTGACTCTGCCGACGCCGGGCGCGACGGGGTCGCTCGGCCTGAACAAGTCGATTCTGGTCGACGGCGTGGCCCCGGCCGTGACCAATGTCAGCGCCTCCACCAGCAACGGCACCTATAAGATGGGCGACCAGATCGCCGTCACCGTCGTCTTCGGCGAGGTGGTCACGGTCGCCGGCACCCCGACTCTGACGCTGGAGACCGGAACCACCGACCGCGCCGCGACCTACAGCAGCGGCAGCGGCAGCAAGACCCTCACCTTCACCTACACGGTGCAGGCCGGCGACGTCAGCGCCGATCTGAGCTATCTGTCGACGAGCGCCCTGGCGTTGAGCGGCAGCACCATCAAGGACGCGGCCGGCAACAACGCCACCCTGACCCTGGCGGCTCTGGGCGCGGCCGGTTCGCTCAACGCCAACAAGGCCATCGTCATCGACGGGGTGGCGCCGACGGCGACCAGCTTCTCGCCCACCGACGGGGCAAGCACGGTCGCGGTCGGCACCAACGTCGTGCTCGGCTTCAGCGAGGCGGTGAAGGCCGGCACCGGCAACATCATCCTGCGCCCGGCCACCGGCAGCGACATCACCGTGCCGGTCACCGATCTGAGCCAGGTCACCTTCTCCAACGCGGGCGGCACCTATACCGTCACCATCAATCCGAGCGCCGATCTGGCCGGCGGCAAGACCTATACCGTGCTGATCGGCAGCGGCGTCATCACCGATCTCAGCGGCAATTCCTTTGCCGGTCTGGTCACCGGCGCGTCGGCCTATGACTTCGCCTCCGCCGGCGAACCGACCCTGACCGCGTTCTCGGGCACGGCGGGAACCACCACCGAGGATTCCGGTACCCCGGTCACCGTCACCCTGAACGGACTGAAGACCCTGGGCGACGAGGCCGACCCCGGCGGGACGGTCGATGCCTTCGTCGTCAGAGCGGTGAGCAGCGGCAGTCTGACGATCGGCGCCAACGCCGGGGCGGCCACCGCCTGGGCCGCCGGTACCAACGACACCATCGATGCCACCCACAACGCCTATTGGCTGCCCGCCGCCAATGCCAACGGCACCCTAAACGCCTTTACGGTGGTGGCGAAGGACAACGACGGCCAAGTGTCCGCGTCGCCCGTCCAGGTCCAGGCGTCGGTCACCGCCGCCCAGGACGCGCCGGTGCTGGCCAGCTCCACCACCGCCGCCGCCTTGACCACGATTGCCGAGGACGTCGCCGACGGTGCCAACACCGGCACCACCGTCGCCACCCTGATCGCCGACGGCCGCATCACCGACGTCGACGTGACGACGGCGCCGGAAGCCATCGCGATCAGCACGGCGACCAACACCAACGGCACCTGGCAGTACAAGATCGGCAGCGGCAGCGGCGCGTGGACGGCGTTCGACTTCACGACCAACGCCGGCAAGGCCCTGTTGCTGGACAGCACCGATAATATCCGCTTCGTCCCCACCGCCGACACTAACGGCACTCTCAACAACGGCATCACCTTTTACGCCTGGGACAAGACCACCGGCGCCGCCGGCGATTATCTGACCGTCAGCGGGAATTCCGGCACCGACAAGACTCTGTCGGTCGACACGGGCACGGCGAGCATCACCGTGACGGCGGTCAACGACGCGCCGGTGTTTCTGGGCGGGGCGGCGGCCACCGCCATCGGCAGCGGCAACGAACTGGCGCGCGGCGTGGTGGTCCAGGCCGACGGCAAGATCCTGGTCGCGGGCGAGAGCCACAACGGGCAGGACAACGTCTTCGCCGTCACCCGCTACACCGCCTACGGCGCCCCCGACATGAGCTTCGGCACCAACGGCACCGTCCAGCTCGACCTCCGCAGCTCGGGCACGACGGCGCTCGACGACGTGCCGCGAACGATCGCGTTGCAGAGCGACGGCAAGATCCTGGTCGCCGGGTATTCGCAAAAAATCTACAACGTCGGAACCGGCGCCATAGACTATGACTTTGCGTTGATCCGGCTCAATGCCGACGGGTCGCTCGACACGACGTTCAGCGACGACGGCAAGATCACGACCGACAAAAGCTCCAATTTCAACGACGAGCTTCTTGCGGTCTTGACCGACGGCAACGGCAAAGTCGTCGTCGCCGGCTGGGGACGGCAGCCGGGGAATACCGCCAATTTCGCCGACTTCATCGTCAGCCGTTATGACAGCAACGGGTTGCTTGACGCCACCTTCGGGACCGGCGGCACGACGTACACCACCTTCGATTCCGGCACGGCGCGTTCCGACGAGGTGACCTCGGTCGCCCTGCAAGGCGACGGCAAGATCGTGGTGGCCGGCGGCACCCAGGCGAGCGGCGATCCGGTAAAGAGCTTCGCCGTGGCCCGCTACACGACGGCCGGTGCCCTTGACGCCGGGTTCGACACGGACGGGCAGCTCACCACGATCTTCTACGAGAGCGCCACCGCCGTCGCCAGCATCGGACGGGCGGTCGCGGTCCAGTCCGACGGCAAGATCGTCGTCGCCGGTGAGGTCTCGTTCAGCGGCGGGAACGACTTCGCCCTGGCCCGCTACAACACGGACGGCTCCCTGGACGGCACGTTCGGCACCGGCGGCAAGGTCACCACCGCCATCGGCAGCGGCAACGACGTCATCCGCGCCATGGTCGTGGACGGCAGCGGCCGGATCGTCGTCTCCGGCTATGCCAGCAACGGCAGCGACAACGATTTCGTCGTCGCCCGCTATACCAGCGCCGGTGTACTCGATGCCAGCTTCGGCACCGGCGGCAAGATCACGACCCGCATCGGCACCGGCGCCGACGAAGCCTATGCCATGAAGCTTCAGAGCGACGGCAAGATCCTGATCGTCGGGTCCACCGTCAACAACAACGGCAACACCGATATCGCGCTCGCCCGCTACGACAGCGACGGGCAGGTCGACCGCGCCTTCGGCCACCGCCTGACCACGATCAACGAGGACGTCGCCGACTCGGCCAACTCCGGCACCGTGGTGGCCGACCTCATCGCCGAGGGCGCCTTTACCGACGTCGACGTCACCGCCGGCAGCGTCCCCCAGCACATGGCGGTGACGGCGGTCGACACCACCAACGGCACCTGGCAGTTCAAGGCCTTGGCGACCGACAACGCCTGGACGGCCATCGACTTTTCCGGCGGCAACGCCGGCAAGGCGCTGCTGCTGTCCCAGACCAGTCTGGTCCGTTTCGTGCCGACCGCGAACTGGAACGGCATCGTCACCGACGGCATCACCTTCCGCGCCTGGGACGGCAGCTCGGGCACGGCGGGGGCCTACCTCACCATCGCCGGCAACGCCGGCGGCAGCGGCCCCCTGTCCAGCTCCGGCGGCACGGCGGGGATTCAGGTGCTCGCCGTCAACGACGGCCCCTCCGTCACGGCCGTGAGCGTGCCTTATACCGACAGCGCGGCCGCCGACACCTTCGCGGCCGCCACCGGCAATGCCCACGTCGGCACGCTGGCGTACACCGATATCGAAAGCAACACCGTCGGTACCTGGGGAATCGACGGCGGAGCGGGAGTGTCCCATACCGCCGACACCGTGACCTACGACGTCGGCAAGACCGGAACCTACGGCACCCTGTACGTCAAGAGCACCACCGGCCAATACCTGTTCGTGCCCACTGCGGCGACGATGAACACCGTGCCCGCCGGCACGACCAGGACGGAGGCCTTTACCGTCACCGCCCTCGACAACGGCGGCGCCACCGGTCGGCAGAGTCTGACCGTGCAGGTCAC
>JADGDA010000126.1 GCA_015228695.1 Alphaproteobacteria bacterium | reverse complement strand
CCCCCGGCGGCGGCGGCGCGGCGGGCGGCTGGTCCAGGGCTTCCTCGGCGACGCTGTCCTTGGCCATGACGAACGCAAAGGGCAGACCGCTTCCGTTCATGGCCGCCACGGCCTCGTCGAGGGCCGGAGCGACCGCGCCGTCCCCGGTGGGAAAGGGCCGATGCGGCACCCGCATGGTTTCGAGGAGGGTTCCGGTGATCTCGCCCATCAACTCGTGCTGGGGCTCGTCCTTGATGCCGGGCTGCCCGCGCCACGTCACCACCATCAGGGTCGGAATCCGGAACGGCCAGTTGAGCGACGTCAGCGGATTGACCGTATTGCCGAGCCCGGAGTTCTGGCACATCACCACCGTCGACCGGCCGGCGAGCCAAGCTCCGGCGGCGATGGCAACCGCCTCCCCCTCGCTGGCGGCCCCGACATAGGCGATCCCCCCGCTTCCCGAGCCCCGGCGGCTGATGACCCGGTTGATCATCGGGGTGAGGAAGGAGCAGGGCACCCCGGTGTAAAAATCGATCCCGCGGGCGCGGGCCTCGTCGATGAACTGGTCGGCCTTAATCATGATCGACGGGCTCTCACAGGAAGTTGCGGGCGCGGGCCAGACCGAAGACGTCGTTGACGTCGAGCCAGAGGCCGATGATGTAGACGACCTGGGGCCGGACCCCCCGCGCCAGCAACCGGCTCAAGAGGTCGGGCATGGTGGCGTGGTCCATCTCCCCCGCCTCCTTCATGGCCGCCAGTTCCGCGCGCACGAGTTCCGAGCCACGGGCGCTGAGGCGGACCAGCCCGACCCACTCGCCGTGGGCCTCGTCCTGGGTCAGTCCGCCGCCGATGCGCTCAAGCTCCACCGGCTGATCGTGGACGAGATGGTCGGCGGTACAGGGCGATGCGCACCTCACCAAATCGGCGTTTGGTTTCAACGCCGGTCCCTGTTTGGCGGCGTCGCAGACCAGCACGACGTCGCCCTTGGTGTTGAGCAGGAGATCGAGCACATGGTCGCGGAACAGGATGTCGCCGTAGGAGACGACGCATTCCCCCACGAGCCGGTCCGCCGCGCGGGAGAGGGACACCAGCTCGCCGGTGCTGGCATAGGCGTCGTTGACCACCTTGCGCACATCGGGAAGAGTCATCGCCTCGTGCCTGTACCCACAGACCACGGTGACGTCGTCCACGCCGGAGCCGCGCAGGGAACGCACCAAACGCCTCAGGATCGGCTCGCCCCGCACGTCGAGCATGCATTTTGGCCGGTCCACGGTCAGGTCGGCAAGCTGGCTGCCGCGGGAAGCCGCCAGCACCACGGCGCCGATGCGCCGCCGCGTGTCGGGCAGATACCGCTTCTCCGCCTCGGCCAGTTCGCTGTTCCCGGTCAGATCGAACACGTCGCTCAGGTTGGCGACATGGTCCTCGATCCCGACCAGACTTTCCTCGCGCCGGATCTTGAGGCTGACCTCGCGCATGGCCGACAGCGAGGCGCGGAGATTGTGGTTGGCCCAGATGACCGTCGAGATTCCGGCCTCGCGGTACCGGTCGGTCGGCGTCCTGTAGTACATGGTGGGCACGATCACCACCGGGCAACGGTTGGCCCACTCCTTGGCGAAATGCAGGATTTCCTCGGCGCCCGACTTCCTGGAATGGATGAGGACGGCGTCGGCGCCGGCGGCATGGTAGGCCTCGGCGCGGCGCAGGGCCTCGTCCATGCCCCGCCCGGCGATCAGGGCCTCCAGGCGGGCGACGATGGAGAAATCCGGGTCGGTCTGGCTGTCCTTGCCCGCTTTTATCTTGCCCGCGAACTCGTCGATGTTGGCGAGCGTTTGATCACCGTCAAGGAATGAGTTAGTCTTGGGGAAGATTTTATCCTCGATGCACACGGCGGCGATGGAGCGCTGACACAGCTTTCGGACCAGACGGCGGAAGTTGTTGAAGTCTCCGTAGCCCGTGTCTCCATCCAGCAGAATCGGGATCGAGGTGACGTCCGACATGAATTCCAGAACCTCGAGTACCTGGGTCCACGACGCCTCGTTGCGGTCGCGCACCCCGAGCGCGGTGGAGATCGACAGCCCCGACGCCCAGATTCCCTCGAATCCCGCGTCCTCGACGATCAGCGCCGACATGCCGTTGTGGGCCTCCATGAGGAAGCTCAGCCCCGGCGAGGTCAAAAGGTCGCGGAAACGTTTCATTTTGGAAGGAGAGACTGGGGTTTTGTCGGTCATGTCCGGCCCTGGGGTCTGCGCGTCGCCGCGGTTAAGAGACGTCGGCCCGAACACTATCCCCGCTCTCGCCGCGAGGGAATGGAAAAACTCATGCGCCCGCGCGGTCCCCGAAAAAGAGGGGATCGGATGAACAGTTCACCCCTCTCCGGCTCGTCTGTCCACAACGCCTCCGGCTCGACTGTCCACAACGTATGCCCCCACGACTGCGCTGATACGTGCAGCATCCATTCCCATGTGGAGGACGGGCGGCTCGTGAAGGTGGATGGAAATCCGACCCACCCGGTCACCCAGGGGTTTCTGTGCCGCAAGGTGTCGCGCTCGCCGGAGCGCATCTACGGGCCGGACCGCCTCCTTCACCCCATGCGCCGGGTCGGCCCCAAGGGGGCGGGCCGGTTCGAGCGCATTTCCTGGGACGAGGCGCTGGCCACCATCGCCGAGCGGTGGACCTCCATCCTGTCCGGGGATTCTCCCCATGCCATCCTCCCCTTCTGCGGCTCGGGCACTGAGGGGCTGGTCCAGGGCGACCTCGCCGGCAAGCGGTTCTTCAACCGCCTCGGCACATTGCAACTCGTGCGCACCATCTGCACCAGGGCGGGGCGCACCGGGTACCGCTACACCATGGGAACCTCGGCCGGGGCCGATCCGACGAACATCGACGAGGCCCGCCTCGTCGTCGCCTGGGGCCTGAACGCCGCGTCGACCAATATCCATCAGCAGACGTTCTTCAAGCGGGCGCGGCTCAACGGGGCCTTGTTCGCGACCGTCAATCCGCTGCGCCTCGCCGACGACGCCGACCTGCTGCTGCGCCCGAGGCCGGGCAGCGACGCCGCCCTCGCCCTCGGCATGATGCACGTCATCGTGGACGAGGACCTGCACGACAAGGACTTCGTGGAAAACGCCACCCACGGCTTCAAGGCGCTGCGGGAAAGAATCGCCGCCTACCCGCCGGAACGGGTGTCGGCGATGACCGACGTCCCGGTCGAGGCCATCCGCACCTTCGCCAAGCTGTACGCGGAAACCCAGCCGAGCTTCATCTACGTCGGACCGGGATGCCAGAGGCACACCAACGCCGGCATGACGGTCCGCACCATCGCCTGCCTGCCGGCCCTGGTCGGGGCTTGGCGCTATCCCGGCGGCGGGGTTTATTTCCCGACCTCAACCGTGTTCCCGGTCGATTGGCACCCGCTGGAGCGGGAGGACCTGCGGCCGAATCCGCCCGTCGGCTACAACATGATCCACCTGGGCCGCATGCTGGCCGACGAGCGTCACGGAATCCGCTCGCTCTATGTCTACAACGGCAATCCCGCGTCCGTGCTCTACGACCAGAACCGCCTGAGAGCGGGGCTTGCGCGGGAGGACCTGTTCACCGTCGTCCACGAACTGTTCATGACGGACACCACCCGCTATGCCGACATCGTGCTCCCGGCGACGTCCCAGTTCGAGCACGAGGACCTGCTGTACTCCTATTACAGCCCCAGCCTGCTGCTGAACCGCAGGGCCATCGAGCCCCTGGGCGAATGCCGCTCCAACCTGGACACCTTCGCCGCCCTGGCCGCCGCCATGGAGTTCAAGGACGGGTGCTTCCGCCAGAGCGCCTCCGACGTCATCGACGACATCCTCGCCCTCGATGCTCCGGCCATCGCCGGAATCTCCCGCGGGCGGCTGGAGGCGGACGGGTGGGCTCCCGCCAACCCCGACCCCCACCGGGCCGGATTCGCCGAGGGCCGCTTTCCGACGCCGTCCGGCCGGGTGGAGTTCTACTCCGAGGCCATGGCCGCCGACGGGTACGACCCCCTGCCCGCCTATCATCCTCCCCGCGAAAGCCGTGAGGCGGCTCCGGGGCTTTTCACCCGCTACCCGCTGTTCTTCATCACGCCCTCGGGCCATTCGTTCCTGAACGCGGCCTACGCGGACGAAGAAGGCGCGTTGTCGTCCGAACGCGCTCCGACCCTGCTGATGAATCCCTCCGACGCCGATGCCCGGGGGATCGCCGAGGGCGATCTGGTCCGGGTGTTCAACGACCGGGGAAGCTGCCAATTGTGGGTCCGGATCGCCGAGGCGGCGCGCCCCGGCGTGGTCGCGAGCCACGGCCAGTGGTGGAGCCGCCATTATCCCGACGGCGGCAACGCCAATCACACCACCCCCGATCACCCCGCCGACATGGGGGGGGGATCGGCCTTCAACAGCAATCTGGTACAGGTGGAACGCCTGTCGGGGCGCGAGGCCCATGAACGCTGACCCGGTCCTTCGCGTGCCCCCGGAGTCCCTGCTCCCCAGGGGGATCGGGCGGGCGGAGTTCTTCGACCTCGGCGAGGACGAACTGGCCGATCCGGTTCCGCTGTTCGAGGCCATGGCGGCCGAGGAGCGGCACAGGTACAGCTTCCACGCTCCCATCGCCCGCCCCTCCTGGTTTCCCTTCTCGGGCGTGACCTGCTTCTTCCTCTGCGAGGACCCGGAGCGCCGCGAACTGTCGTTCCGCCTGCTCGGCCACACCCTGGACCATGCCCGGAGCCTGAGGGCCGACTATGTGGTCTGTCATCTGACCTTCGGTCCCACCGACACCCGGGACGAGGCCCTCGCCCGCCGTCTGGCGGACGACGCCTGCGCCCGCCTCGCCGGCATGAGCCGGTCGAGCGGCGTCCCCATCGACCTGGAATTCGCGGCCTACACCGACTCCTACCACCGCCCCGACCTGTTCGCCTCCGCCGTCGGCTCCCACCCCGAGTTGGGCGTCTGCATCGACATCGCCCATACCTTCATCGGATCGCGGCGCCGGGAGCGCGATTATTGGCGCGACCTCGCGGTCCTGGCGCCGGGGGCGCGGTCGATGCACCTCTGGAACACCCGGGGCGCCGACGACGCCCGCGCCAACGGGCATCAGGCCCTCCACCCCTCCCAACGACCGGGGGACGGCTGGATCGACGTGGAGCGGGCGCTGGACACGGTACTGGGGGTGAGCCCAAAGGCCGCCTTGATTTTCGAATACCCGGTCGCGGCGGTCACCGCGCATATCCGGGAAGGCTACGACTGGATCGAGGACCACGTGAAACAAACGATGGGGACGAGGTAGGATAATGGGTGAATTCCGGGTTCTTCTGATCAACTGCAACACCATGCTCGACACCCTGGTGACGGCGGGGATCGGAATCCTTTCCGCTTGCCTGAAACGGGCGGAGGTGGATGTGAAGCTCTTCGACACCACCTTCTACCGCACCGCCGAGCGCACCGGCGACGAGGCCAGGGCCTGCGCCCTCCAGGTGAAGAAAACCGATTTCGCCGACCTGGGAATCGTTCCCGAGGAAGGCGACGTGGTCGAGGACTTCGTCAAACTGGTGGAGACCTACCGTCCCCACCTGATCGGGCTGTCGGCGATCGAGGTGACCTATCCCCTGGGCGTCCGGCTTCTGGAGGCGGTCAGGCCCCTCGGCATCCCGACCATCGTCGGCGGCCCCTATGCGACCTTCGCCCCCGACATCGTGATCCGCGAGGAGAGCGTCGACATGGTCTGCGTCGGCGAGGGCGAGGACGCCCTGGTCGAGGTCTGCTCCCGCCTGCGCGAGGGCCGGGAGCCCACCGACGTCGGCAACGTCTGGGCCAAGCGGGGCGGCAAGCTGTACAAGAATCCGGTGCGCCCGCCCATCGACCTGACCACCCTGCCGCATCAGGACTGGACCGTCTATGATCCCCGCCGCTTCTGGAAGCCCATGGGCGGACGGATTTCGGTCACCGGCACCTTCGAGATGAACCGGGGGTGCCCCTATACCTGCACCTTCTGCATCAACTCAGGGTTCGACCGCATCTACGGCGCCCACGGCGGATATTACCGCGAGCAGGACATCGACCGTCTGGTGGACGAGATGGCCGAGAAGAAGGAACAGTACCAACTCGCCTACGTCTATCTCGTGGCGGAAAGTTTCCTGACCACCACCCGCAGCCGCATCGAACACTTCGGCAAGCTGTACGGCGAACGGGTCGGCCTGCCGTTCTGGGTCGAGGCCCGGCCCGAGTCCATCACCCCGGACAAGGTGGAGCTTCTGAAGGAGATCGGCTGCGAGGGTATCAGCGTCGGCCTGGAAAGCGGGAACGCGGAGCTGCGCCGGACCCGGCTGGGCCGGGACATCGAGGACAAAACCATCATCCGGGCCTTCGAGCTTCTGCGCGAGTCCGGCATCCGGGTCAGCGCCAACAACATCATCGGCTTCCCCTTTGAGACCCGCGAGATGATCTTCGAGACCATCGAACTGAACCGGACCATCCAGGCCAACGGGGTCATGGTCAGCTATTTCAGCCCCTACAAGGGCTGCACCCTGCGCGAGGTGTGCGAGGTGGAGGGCTATATCAAGGACGCCGACATCGCCATGGACTACCGTCTGGGGCCGTCCATGGACATGCCTCAGATGAGCGCCGCCGCGCTGGCCGGCCTGCACCGGGCCTTTCCCCTGTACGTCAAATTCCCCAAGGAGGAATGGCCGGAAATCCGCAAGTGCGAAGCCTTCACCCCCGAGGGCGACGCGGCGTTCCGGGACTATTCGGAACGCTACGTGAAGCAGTTCATGAGTTGAGGCGACTATGCAAAATGACCTGAATTCTTCCGATTGGTCATGCGCGGGCTTGACCCGCGTATCCACGGGCCTCCTTCTGGCATGGAGCAGACGGCGAGGCGTGGATGGCCGCCACGGAGGCCGGCCATGACGGAATCGCAAAGTGTTCACATTATTTTGCACAGCCGCCTGAAAGCCCGAACATGATGAACGTCGGGTTTCTCGGGGCCGGCACCATGGGGCGGGAGATGGTCCTCAACCTGTTGAAGGCCGGACACGCCGTCTCGGTCTATAACCGCACCCCGGAGAAGCTGCGCCCGTTGACGGACGCGGGAGCCACTGCGGCGGTCACCCCCGCCGTAGCCGCGGCCGGGCGCGACATCGTCATCTCCATCGTCGGCGACGACCCGGCGTCGCGGGCGGTATGGCTGGGGCCG
>JADGDA010000125.1 GCA_015228695.1 Alphaproteobacteria bacterium | reverse complement strand
TCTGATCGAAGGCCGCGACTTGGCCCTGATCACCGGGCAACCGGCAGAATTCCGGTTCTTCTCCTCGGAGGTGAGAAGCGGCGATGTCGCCGGGCAGATCATCCCCGATGCGGAGCGCGAACTGCTGGAAATCAGCCTGCTGGAGGTCGACCTGCCGCCGGCGGAGGGTATTCCGGCGGGGCAGCCGGTTCCGGTGCAGGTCAATGCGGTCGTCACGGACCTCGGCAACCTCGAACTCTGGATGAAGCACGCCACGTCGGACCTGCGGTGGAAGGTCGAGTTCCAGGTCAGGACGGAATAGGCCGGGACCCCCGCCATGGCGCAGCCCCGGTACAGCATCGGCATCGACCTCGGCACCAGCAATTCCTCCCTGGCATACGCGCGGCTTTCGGGCGGTTCCGGGTCGGAGGTGCTTCCCATCGCGCAGAGGGAGACGGCGACCACGGTGACGGAGGCCGCCACGGTTCCCTCCCTGCTCTATTTCCCGGACGGGGCCGGATGGATCGTCGGCCGGTGGGCCCGGCAAAAGGCCGGCGAAACGCCCGGACGGGTCGTCCACTCCGCGAAATCCTGGCTCTGCCACCATGCCGCCGACCGTTCCGCGCCCTTCCTGCCGTGGGGATCGGACGAGATGGCGCAGCGGGACAAGATTTCTCCGGTCACCGCGTCGGCACTCATCCTCGGACACCTGCGGACGGCGTGGGACGCCCGGTGCGCACGGGAGGGGGAGGACGCTCCGTTCGCCGCGCAGGACATCACCATCACGGTTCCGGCCTCGTTCGACGCGGCGGCGCAGAAATTGACTCTCGAAGCCGCGCGGGAGGCCGGGTTCCCGGAGGGAACGCGCCTGCTCGAAGAGCCGCAGGCGGCGTTCTACCGCTGGCTGGAACAGAGGGACGGCGGCGCGTGGGAGGCGTTGGAGGGTTCCTCCGACGGGCCGCGACACGTCCTTGTGGTCGATATCGGGGGCGGAACGTCGGATTTCAGCCTGTTCGAGCTTGAGGGGGGGGAGGCGGGCGCCGCCCCCGGAATGAAGCGGATCGCGGTCAGCGACCACATTCTTCTCGGCGGCGACAACATCGACCTCGCGATTGCGCATCTTCTCGAACCGCGCCTGTCCCCGGAGGGGGACAAACTGTCGGCGGGGCAATGGGAGCGGCTGGTCGCCCGTTGCCGCTTTCTCAAGGAAGAGGCGTTGGCCCGCGAGGGCGATCCGGACGAAACGTTCCCGGTCTCCATTCCCTCGCGCGGGGCGGGTCTGATCGCCGGTTCGCTGTCGGCCGTCCTGACCCGGAGGGAGTTGGAAGGACTGCTCCTCGACGGGTTCTTTCCCGAGTGCGGTTCCGGCGACCGGCCGAGGAAGACGCTTTCCGCCATGAAGGAATGGGGGCTTCCCTATGCGCACGACGGGGCCGTCACCCGCCACCTTGCCGCGTTCCTGCGGGGGCGGCCCCGCGTCGACGCCGTTCTGTTCAACGGCGGCTCGCTGCACCCCCGGCGGCTGCGCGACCGTCTGCGCGCGTTGATCGGAACGTGGCAGGACGGGGCGACGCCCCAGGTTCTGGAGAATGGACAGCTCGACCTCGCCGTCGCGCGCGGGGCGGCCCATTTCGGCGTTCTGTCGCATCGCCGCGCCAATCCCATCGAGGCGGGAGCCGCGCGCGCGGTCTTTTTCGAGGCCCATAGGGAATCGGCGGAAGACGGGCCGCGTCCGCTTATCTGCATCCTTCCCCACGGCGCGCCGTCCGGGCAGGCGTTCGAACTCTCGGACCTCGATCTGCGTCTGCGCGTCAACGAGCCGGTCCGTTTCCAGGTTTATACCTCCACCCGGCATGACTCGAGCAAGGTCGGCGACGTCGAACCTCTCGACGCCGAGGAGTTCCATCCCCTGCCGCCGCTTGAGACGATCGCGACGGTGGCGCGGTCGGCGTGCGAGGCGGCGTCCTCCATTCCGGTCATGCTGGTCACCCGGATTAACGAGCTGGGACTGTTGCAGGTTTCGTGCCTCAGCCTCGCCCTCGACGTTCTCCAGTCCTGGCCGCTGGAGTTCAATCTTCGTCCCCACGAAAACGGCCTTCCCGCCGGAACCCCGGCGCCGGTGGAGCCCAACGCGCCCCCGGAGGCGCTCGCCGAGGCGGGGAAGCGGATCGGGGCGGCCTTCCCCGCTTCCGGCCCATCTTCCCTTGCCTCCGGCAAGCGGGAGAAGATGACGGCGGCGCGGCTGTTCCAGGGCCTGGAGCAAAGCCTTGGCTGTCCCAGGGGCGACTGGAACGTGACCCTCGTCCGGGGCCTCTGGTCGAAGCTGGAGGACGGCCGGAGCGGTCGGGGACTTTCGGTCGAGCATGAGGAAACGTGGCTGACCCTCGCCGGGTTTTTCCTGCGTCCGGGGTTCGGCGCGGCGATGGACGGGGCGCGCATGGACGGCCTGTGGCGTGTTCGCGACGAGGGCGCGCGCTTTCCCGGCAAAAGAATCAGGCTACAGGAGCAAATTCTCTGGCGGCGCGTGGCGGGCGGTCTTTCGCGGGAGCGGCAGGAAATCCTGATCGAGGCGGAGAAAGCGGCGCTGTTCCGGCAGGAAAACGCCCCTCCCGAACTGATCCGGATGGCGGGGGCGTTCGAACGGCTCGGCCAGGACCTCAGGACGGAACTGGTCGAACGTTTCGTCGCCGTCGCCGCCGAACTGATGTCCCGGCGTAAGCACGTCGCGCCGTACCTTTCGGCCCTCGGGCTGCTGCTGAACCGGACGCCCTTCTACACCGGTCCGGAAAATGTTCTTCCGCCGGTCCTGGTGGAACGGGCCTATGAGGCGTTCCGTCCCTTCGACTGGGGCGACCCGGAGTATGCCGAAGCCCAGACCCTGTTTCTCCGTGCGGCCCGCGCCGTGGACGACCGGCGTCTCGACCTGCCCAGGTCCCTGCGCAACCGGATCGCGGGCAGGTTGGAGAAATGTGGGGTCGCGCCGGTCAGGGTCTCCCGGTTGAGAAAGGCCGAACCGGTCGAGCGCGCCGAGCGCATCGGGTTCTTCGGAGAATCCGTCCCCCCCGGCCTCATTCTGCGCGAAGCCGGATAATGTACTCCTACGCATCCCTCACGATCGGACCGCGGCGGACCAGTTCGGCGAATTCTTTGGGGGGGAGGGGGCGGCTGTAATAAAAGCCCTGCACCAGGGCGCAGCCGTGTTCCCGCAGGAAGTCGATGTGGGCGAGGGTCTCCGCGCCCTCGGCGATGACGTCGAGCTTCAGCCCCTTGGACAGCCCGATGATGGCCCGGGCGATCTCCGCCGCCTTGCCGTTGCTTTCCACGTCGGAGACGAAGGCGCGGTCGATCTTCATGGTGGTGATCGGAAGCTGGCTGAGGTAGCTGAGGCTGGAATAGCCGGTGCCGAAGTCGTCGATGGACAGCCCGACCCCCAGGTCGCGGATGGCCCGCAGCGTGGCCAGCGTCGCGTCGACGTTGTCCACCAGCATGCTCTCGGTGATTTCCAGTTCCAGCATCTCGGCGGGCAATCCGCTCGTGCGCAGGACGATGCCGATCTCGTCCACCAGGGTGCGCGAGCGGAGCTGGCGCACCGACACGTTCACCGACACCTTGAGGTGGGGAAGCCCCTCCGCCAGCCACTGGACGTTCTGACGGCAGGCCTCGGCCAGAACGAAATGGCCGATCCCGATGATGAGTCCGGTCTCCTCGGCGATGGGGATGAAATCGACCGGGGAGATCATGCCCTGTTCCGGGTCCTTCCACCGGACCAGGGCCTCCATCCCCACCACCATGGAACTTTCCACGTCGACCTTGGGCTGGTAGTAGACGAGGAATTCCTTCTGGATGAGCGCCCGGCGCAGGCGGCTTTCCAGTTCCAGGCGGTGGCGGGCGCGGGCGTTCATGTCGTTTGAAACGAACTTGTACTGATTGCGGCCGCTGGACTTGGCGTAGCGCAGGGCGCTTTCGCTTTTCTTGATCAGATCGCCCTGATTCCCGGCATCCGCCGGATAAAGGCCGATGCCGATACTGACGGTGATGAACAGTTCCCGCCCGTCGATGAGGAAAGGCTTGGCGACGGCGTGGAACACCTTTTCGGCCACGAGCACGCTGTCGGTGAGGGAAGAGATGACCAGCGCCAGACCGAAATGGTCGCCGTCCAGGCGGGTCACCGCGTCGGTCGCGCGCACGCATTGATTGAGCCGCCCGGCAAGCTCCGCCAGCAGGCGGTCGCCCGCGCCGAACCCCAGGGCGTCGTTGACGATGGCCAACCGGTCGACTCCGACCAGCAGCATCGCCACCGACTTTTTCGAGCGCGAGGCGCCAAGAATGGACTGGTGGAGGCGGTCGAGAAAAATGGCCCGGTTGGGCAGGCCGGTCAGGGGATCGACACCGGTCTCTCCGGGCGCCTCCCCATCCTCGGCAAGGGACGCCAGAATTATTCCGGGCCGGTCGCGGTTCTTGTGGAGGACGACCGTTTTTTCGTTTCCGTTGCCGACGGGAAGGGTGCCCCGCCAAGTGTCCCCCTCGGAGCACAGGGCCGCCGCCAGAGCCGCCGCCGTGGGGCTGCCGCCCCATCGCAGCATCTCGGAGGCGGTCCGGCTGATGTGAAGGACGCAGCCCGCCTCGTCGGCGATGATGACCGCCTCGGAAATCCGGCTCAAAAGGGCGGAGATGACGTCACCGACGCCAACGGCGGTTCCCGAGGACAATCGCGCCTCCAGAGATGTCGTCCGCACCCGGACGGCCCCGCCTCCCACCCATGCGGGAGGGCCGCGCGGGGGCAGGCTCAGCGGACGTAAATGCGGACCTCGTTGGTCACGGCGTCGGCGCTGTTCATGGCCGACAGACGGACACGATCCGCAGGCAGCCCCATGTTCGTCAGCGAGCGCAGGACCGCCTCGGCGTTGCGGCGGGACGAATTGGCGCCGAGCGCCGTCTGTCCCGGACCCGGGCTGGTCGGCGTTACCGCGACCAGATCGAACGTGGCGTTCGGACGCCGCTCCAGAGCCGCCCCGACGGCCTGATACATGGCCTCCTCATAGGCGACGTTGGGGTGGTCGAAACGGATCACCACCAGGGGCCGCTGTCCGCCGAAGGTGGCATTGGCGTATCCGGAGGCGTACCCGGCCGACTCGGCGGGACCTCCACCGAAGGAGGTCGGACGCCCGGCGGGCCTTCCGCGCGCGATCAACGGGCTGACGCCCGGCGCGGCGCTGGCGATCTGCGGCGTCGCCGCGCGCAGGCGGTTCCCGAGACTGGCGCCGTAGAGCTGGCCATTCTGGACCGCGACGGCAAGGGTGTTGAGGTTGCCCTTCTCGTTCGCGAGATACTGCTGCTGGCGGGAGACGTCGGACGACAGTTCGGTGAGCAGACGCTCGATGAGAACGACGTTCTGGTTGGTCTCGTCCTCAAGGATGCGCAACTGCCGATGGTCTTCCTCGACCGCGCCCTGTAGATTGAAGGCGGCGCGCACGGAATCCAGCAGATAGGCCGCCATGGCCGAATCGGAAGCGACCACCGTCGCCAACTGGTTCATGGCGACGATGTCGTCGTTGATCTTGTTGAGGCTGCGCTGGGACTGGCTCCACCGGTCGGTCAGCACGGGATTGCCCGGGGTCGTCCCGACCTGTAGGCGCGCCTGAATCCCCCCCACCAACTCGTGGTAGGTGACGGAATCACGGGCGGTATCATTGCGCAGGCGCTGAAGGTCGGCGTTGCGGGAACGCACGGTTTCCTGAAGCTGACGCAACTCCTCGCGGTAGATCGAAACCTTACGGCCGACGAAGGTCCCCGTCGGCGAGCCCGGTGTCACGGAAGGGGGATCGAAATAGGTGCTCCCCAGGACCGGAGGACCCGCGTCGCCCAGATCGCCCTGCACTCCGCCCTCGGACGACGCCGGGGGCTCCCCCCCCCGCAGCGTCGGAAACAGCGCGTCGGACGCAAACGAACACCCGGTGAGCAGCAGTGCCGCACCGAGGGTAAGACAACGACTCTTCGACAGAACCATCAAGCGGACAACCCAATACCAGTCGTTGCGACCAAGAAGCCGGGACTCGACGCCAGCGAACGCTGAAAGTAGCCTTTGAAAATAACGTCCATCTCCACTGTACCGAAAGCCCGAGGTCCCGACAAGGACGATTTGTATGCGCAAATCCCCGTATCTCCAAGAAAAACAGACGGGAAAAATGCGAAAAAATGGGCTCTTGCATCGCCCCCCCGAAATGGGTAAGGTCCCCGACCTCGCGAGGGTCTCCCCTCCGCGTTGCGCCCGTAGCTCAATTGGATAGAGCATCTGACTACGAATCAGAAGGCTGGGAGTTCGAGTCTCTCCGGGCGCGCCATTAAAAAAGCCGACAAATCAACGGGCCGGGCGCATTGTCGGGTCTGTGCGCGACGCTCCCTGGGCCGTTGTCGGGGACCGGACGGCTCCTCAGGCGGCGTCGCGGGTGACCAATTCGGCCGTCAGCCCAACCTCGGCCAGGGCGGCGCACACCGCATCGATTCGGCTGGCATGCCGTGGGTTGAGCAGACGGCGGACCACGGTCTCCGTCACGCCAAGCCGCCGCGCCATGTCCACGTTGCTGATGCCCCGGCCGCGCATGGCCTCGTACAACGCCACCTTTGCCGCCACGAGCGGAGGCAGGCTGATGATCGCCTGCTCCGGCGCGGGGGCGGTCGGCTGGGGGATGGCGCGGCGATCGGCGATGTAACCTTCAAGAGCGACCGTCAAGGCGTCCACCGAAGCGGCCAGGGCCACGGACTTCTCCCGGTCGTCGGTCCCGGCTTCGGGAACATCGGGGAAGGTGACCAACCAAAACCCGTCTTCGTCCTGGATGACTGTCGCCGGATAGGCAAATCGTCGCGTCATGATTGCCCCTTTCATTCTGTGTCGTGCGTAAAACCCAAATCCTTCAACATTTTTGCCCGTAGGCCGGGGCCGATGTCCTTGCGACGGTCCTTGATGGTGGTGAAGGCCGATCCGACGTAAAGCCGCCCGTGACTGCCCTTTCCCGCCCCCGCCTCGAAACGCACCGGAAGACCTTTTGCTTTGGCTCTCGCCTTGACATGCTTGATGAATTCATTTCCGTTCATAATGACGTCTCTTCCGCTGGATAAAATTAAGTCCGAATATAACTGGAAATCTCGCACAGAAATGTGCGCCGCTCAAGGGTGTCGTACAAAAATGTGCGAGATCCGCCCGGTCGACGGTCGGTAAGAAACTGGCCTCCCCGGCGGGATTCGAACCCACGGCCTACAGA
>JADGDA010000124.1 GCA_015228695.1 Alphaproteobacteria bacterium | reverse complement strand
GTTGAGCCGACGCAACTCCCTCTCTATAGTCCATCCCCATGAGCAGAGCCCATATCCGCACCGGAGCAACCGTGTTGCTCGTCGCCGTCGTCGGCCTGACGGCGGCGGGGTGCGGCCGTTTCAGCGGCTGGAACCCGTTGACGAGAAGCGCCCCTCCACGGGCCGACAGCGGCCCGGAGCAACCGCCCGCGCCCTCCTCCGTCGTGGTCCAGCGCGGCGACACCCTCTATGGAATCGCCCGCCGCAACCGTCTGCCGCTGCGGGCATTGATCACGGCCAATAAGCTTTCCCCTCCCTACGCGATTCGCGTCGGCCAGACCCTCGTCCTCCCGCCCTCCAATTTCCATCAGGTCCGCCCGGGGGATACGGTCATCAGCATCGCCCGCCGATACCGGGTCGAAGTGCCCGCGGTGATCCGCGCCAACGAACTCAAGCCGCCCCATGTCATCGTGGTCGGGCAAAGCCTGACGATCCCGAACGCGGAGTCGCCGCCGCCCTCCCCGCCTCCGGCATCCGGGGCGGCGGCGGCCCCTTCCCAGCCTTCTCCCGAGCCTCTGGCCTCCGGGCCTCCGCCCCGGGGGCAGGCCGAGGCGCGGGCGGAGTCCCCGCCCTCCCGGTTCATTCCCAAGCCCCCGCCCCGCTCGGGACAGGCGTTCCTGTGGCCGGTGTCGGGGAAGGTGGTGACCCGGTTCGGCTCCCTGGGCGACGGCATCCAGAACGACGGCATCAACATCGCGGTGGACAAGGGAACCCCGGTCCGTGCCGCCGAAAACGGGGTCGTCGTCTATGTGGGCAACGAGTTGAAGGGCTTCGGCAACCTGCTGTTGATCAAGCACGACGAGGGGTGGATGACCGCCTATGCCCACCAGGATTCCGTCACCGTGAAGCGTGGGCAAGAGGTCCGGCGGGGCGACGTGGTGGGCCGGGCCGGCAACACCGGCAGCGCCCCCTTCCCCCAGCTCCATTTCGAGGTGCGGCGCGGCACCAAGGCCGTGGACCCCATGGGTTTGCTGGCCGGCGGGTCGGCCTGACGGGGGGAAAACAATGCCGGGCCGGTACACATGCGGGCTATCCGCGATAGGGCACCCGTGGTACGCTTCCGTCTCGCCAGGGGGAGCCGGGCCAGGGGGGCTCGGATGATCGCGGCGACAGGGGATTTCTCTCGCCGTTGATCGTCCAAACGGCCGCAGGTTCGGATGTTTGGAGTTATTTGAGGGGTCGTCATGCCTTACATGCAGGATATCAGCCGCGACAATCCGGGAGCCTTCGTCTTCCTGATCGACCAGTCGATGTCGATGAACAAGCCATTCACCTTCGCTCCCAATGGAAAGCCGGTCCGGCGGGCGGTGTTCGTCGCCAACGCGGTGAACAAGACCCTGGAGGAACTGATCGGCCGCTGCATGCGCGACGACGGCGTCCGCGACTATTTCGAGGTCGGGATCATCGGCTACGGGCGGACGGGGCGGACGACGTTCTGCTGGGAGGACGGCTTGGCCGGACGGCGCATGGTGCCGATCTCCGAGGTCGCGAAGAACGCCCGCGTCGAACAGCAGGAAATCGACGTCGAGGTCCGGGGGGAGGTGATGAAGGAGACCGTCACCCTGTCCAAGTGGGTCCGGCCCGCCGCCTATGACAGCACCCCGATGAAGGCGGCGATCCTGCTCGCCCACGCCACGTTGGAGGAGTGGATCTACCGCCACCCCACCTCGTTCCCGCCGATCGTGATCAACATCACCGACGGCATGGCCAACGACGTCGATTCCGATGGGGAACTGCTGGACGCCGCGCGGCGTCTGACCAGCCTGAAGACCAGCGACGGCAACGTGATGCTGTTCAACTGCCACATCGAAAGCAGCGAGAAGCAGCCCATCGTCTTCCCGAAGAGTTCCGTGCAACTGCCCCCCGACCCGTATGCCAAGCTGCTGTTCGAAATGTCCAGCGAGATGTCCGACCGTCAGCGGGCGGTCATCTGCGAGCTGTTCGACCGCGAACTGAGCAAGACTCCCTCCATGCGCGGGATGGCCTACAACGCCGACGCCGTGGCGCTGGTCAAGCTGCTCGACATCGGCACCCGTCAGGCGCTCACCATGCCCGGCGAGTCGGAGGTGGAGGGCGAATCGGCCGAGGGCGACGCTCCGCCGCCGATGGACGACGACGACTGGGCCGACTAGCGGTCATGGAGGGGGATCCGATCGAGGACGTTCTGGCAACGGCGACCGGGGCCGTATCCTGGTCCGTGCGCGGGTTTTCGGTCGTAAAACCCAAGAACGACGTCTTCGGCCAGGGCGATCAGGCCGTCACGCGGCCGAACGAGGACCGTTTCCGCGTCGCCGAGACCGGGGACGGCCTTCTGGCGGCGGTTTCCGACGGGGCGGGATCGTCGGGCCTGTACTGCGGGCAATGGGCCCAGGCCCTGGTCGATCACCTGCCGGACACCCCCTTTCCCAACCGGGGCGCGGTGGACCCGTGGATGGGGGGGTTCTGGAAGCAGTTCGCCGACGAGGCGAAGCGGCTGGCAGCGGATGCCCCCACCCGTCACACCAAGCTGATCCGCGAGGGGTCCTGCGCCACCCTGTCGGTCTGCTGGTTGCGGCGGACCGACGCCGGGGTGACATTGCACTGGATGGGCTACGGCGACAGCCCGCTGTGCGTGTTCGAATGGCGGGACGGCCAGCCCGCTCTGATCTCCTCCCATCCGGGAAGCCTTGCGAAGTTCGATCAGGCTCCCTTTCTCCTGAACTGGAAGGACGTGCCGCACAAGGATCATATCCGTGGCGGCGTGGTTCACCTTCCGCCCCAGGCGACGGTGATGCTCGCCTCCGACGGGATCGGGCAGTTCGTCCTGTTGCGCTATCTTTCCGTGCTGAGCGCGCTGGGCGCGGACGCGATCCTCTCCGCTCCGGCGCGGGCGCTGTTGGAGGAATTCCGCAAGATCGTGCAGACCTCCGGCAGCAAGCTGTCCTCCATGGCCCAGAAACACCTGCTCCAGCCCCACGGCAGCGCCGCCACCTTCATCGCGGAACTGCGGGCCGCCATGACGTCGGAGGCCACCTTCGCCTCCCTGGTGCGGGCCTGGAACGAGCACGGGCTGATGCCCAACGACGACGCAACCCTCGTCATCATCGACGTGGAAACCCTCGAACCGGAGCCGGAGCCGGAGCCCCCCGCCGACACCCACGACGATATCCCCGTGCCTTCCGACGGCGACTCCCCGGTTGCCGACGGCGCGGGGGAACCCGGCACCTCCGACGGCGGTTAGAAGGATCAGCCATGTCGTTTCCGCTCGTCACCGACTACAAGGGCGCGGTCAGCAACGCCGCCACCCGCTTCGCCACCCTGAAGCTGGAGCCGGACATGGGCGCCGACAAGGCGCCGGTGTACATGGCCGGAAATTTCGCCGTCGTGTTCAAGGCGACCCTGAAAAGCTCGGGGAAGAAGGTCGCCCTGAAATGCTTCATCCGCGACATGAAGGGGATCGAAAAGCGTTATCAGGCCATCAGCGACATGATCCAGCGGACCCGGGCGCCGATTTTCATCAATCTCAAATTCCTTCCCAACGAGCTGTATGTGACCTCCACCACCGCCGGCAACGGAAACTATCCGGTGCTGATGATGCCCTGGGTCGAGGGCCGGACCATGGGCGAGGTGATCAAGGGGCTTTGCCACAACAGCAAGCAGAAGGGTCTGGCCTCCCTGACCCGCGTCTGGGCCCGCCTGTGCCTGTCCATGATGTCCCTCGGGATCGCCCACGGCGATCTGAAGCATGACAACGTCCTCGCGACCCCTGACGCGAATCTGAAGCTGGTGGACTACGATTCCATGTACGTCCCGGTCATGAAGGGCCTGCCCTCCCTGGTCCTGGGGGGGGTGCACTTTCAGCACCCCAAGCGTCAGACCCATCATTTCGGGCCGAACGTCGATCATTTCTCCATGCTGGTGATCACCCTCACCCTCCGCGCCCTGGCGCTGGAGCCGATTCTTTATGCCCGCTGCAATTCCGGAGAAAACCTCATCTTTTCCCGCAAGGACTTCCTTGCGCCGCGACAGTCGAAACTGATCGGCCATCTCGCGGGCAGCCGGGACGCCCTGGTCCGCGACTGGACGAAACGCCTGATCGCGGCGTCGACCTCGGACTCCATCGCCGTGCCGGGCCTGGATCAGGTCCTGAAGCAGGCGGAGAAGTCATCCATGTAGGGGGGCGCGATGGATCGCAAGGCCCACTGGCAAGGCGTCCACGAAAGCAGGCAGGAAGCGGAACTCAGTTGGTTCCAGGAGCATCCCGAAACGTCGGTAAGCCTGATCGGGCGGGCGGGGTTCGGGCAAGCGGCGCGGATCGTCGACGTCGGAGGGGGGGCGTCGCGTCTGGTCGATCACCTGCTCGATGCGGGCCATGGCTGCGTCACCGTGCTCGACATCGCCGATGCCGCCATCGCCAAGGCGCGCGCCCGTCTCGGAGACCGCGCGGAGAAGGTGGCGTGGGTGGCGGCGGACGTCACCCGGTGGACGCCGGAGTCCCCCTTCGACATCTGGCACGACCGGGCGGTGTTCCATTTCCTCACCGAAGCCCCCGACCGCAAGGCGTACACGGCCGGAATGGCCGCCGCCGTCCGGCCCGGAGGACAGGCGATCGTCGCCACCTTCGCCCTCGACGGGCCGGAAAAGTGCAGCGGCCTGCCGGTGCGGCGCTATGACGCCGAAGGACTGGCCGCGGAGTTCGCGCCCCGCTTCCGCGTCGTGGAGTCTTTCTCCGAGGGCCACGTAACCCCCGGAGGAAAGGTCCAACGCTTCCTGTTCTGCCGCATGGTCCGGGACACGCTCTAATCCCTGAAGTTGAGGTACTGGAGAGGCTGTTCGATCTGCATGGCCTTCACCAGGGCGATGGCGGCCTGGAGGTCGTCGATCTTCTTTCCCGTGACCCGCAGTTCGTCCCCCTGGACCGACGCCTGGACCTTGAGCTTGCTGTCCTTGATTTCCTTGGTGATGCGCTTGGCCAGTTCCCGGTCGATGCCCTGGCGGATGGTGACGGTCTGGCGCACCATGTTGCCCGCCGCCTTCTCGGCCGGCTTGAACTCCAGGGCTCCGGCATCGAGCTTGCGCCGGGTGATGTAGGTGCGGAGCAATTCCTGCATCTGTTTCAGCTTCAGATCGTCGTCGGCCATGATGGTCATGACGTCGTCGGCCC
This sequence comes from Alphaproteobacteria bacterium, assembly GCA_015228695.1. Taxonomy (GTDB): domain Bacteria; phylum Pseudomonadota; class Alphaproteobacteria; order Rhodospirillales; family Rhodospirillaceae; genus JADGDA01. The sequence continues at coordinate 2,066 of JADGDA010000124.1, read as the reverse complement.
GTTCGATGGTGCATTTCGATCCCTTGAAGTCGAATCTCTGGGCGACCTCGCGCCGGATGCCGTCGATGGCGTTGTCCACTTCGTGGACGTCGGTCTTGGAAACGATGTCGAATGTCGGCATGGCGACCCTATGGCTGTGACGGGTTCAGGGAAGGAGAAGCGACGGAGCGGAGACGGGCGATCATCGCGGGCGAGTCCCACTCGGCCCCCCCCTCCATCGCGGCGACCACGCGCCCCTGGGGATCGAGGACATAGGTGGTGGGCAGCCCGCTGGCGCCCAATGCCCGGCCCAGTCCGGCGCTCCTGTCGAGGTAGGACGCCAGATTGTCCAGGAGATAGGTGTCGTAGAACGTCTTCACCAGATCGAGGGAGCGGTCCTGCGACAGGGCGACGACCGCGAAATCGGGGCCGCCGAGGGCCTTGCTCAACCGGTCGAGGGACGGCATTTCCTTCACGCACGGGGGGCACCAGGTCGCCCACAGGTTGACGACCACCGTCTTGCCCTTGAACGCGGCCAGGGTCGTCTCCCGGCCGTCCCCATCCAGGAAGGCGATGGAGGGCGCGGGAACCGGGGGCGTCACCGTCATCAGCTCCCCCGGACGATACTTTCGGACGGCGATTTCCGCCGGAACGGAAGCAGGTCCTTGCCTGCCCGCCCACCACGATGCTATGCCGACCACCAGGGCGGCGACCACCGCCGCCACGAGTACCGCCGCCAGACCCTTGCGCATCGTTTCTTCCTCTCTCCGGCTTCAGGCCCGACCATGACCGACAACCACGACGACACGTCCCCCGCCGCTTCTCCAATATCCCGGGCCAGCGCCATGTGGGCGCCTCGGGCCAGCGCCATGTGGGGCGGCCGCTTCGCGGGCGGACCCGCCGCGATCATGGAGCGGATCAACGTCTCGATTTCCTTCGACAAGCGTCTTTACGCCCAGGACATCCGGGGATCGAAAGCCCACTGCGCCATGCTGGTCGAACGCGGCATCCTGACCCCGGAGGATGGCAAGGTCATCGCCGCAGGTCTAGACAAAATTCAAGGCGAGATCGAGGCCGGCGCCTTCACCTTCCGCACCGAGCTGGAGGATATCCACATGAACGTGGAGGCCCGTCTGGCGGAGATCGTCGGCCCGGCGGCGGGACGGCTGCACACGGCCCGTTCCCGCAACGATCAGGTGGCGACCGATTTCCGGCTCTGGGTGCGGGACGGGCTCGACGCCCTCGACCAGGCGCTGAAGGGTTTTCAGGCCGTTCTGCTCGACCGGGCGGAGGAGCACGCGGCGACTCTGATGCCCGGTTTCACCCATCTTCAGGCGGCGCAGCCGGTGACGTTCGGGCATCACCTGCTGGCCTATGTGGAGATGATCGGACGCGACCGGGGGCGGCTCGCCGATGGACGCGGGCGGCTGAACGAGTGTCCCCTGGGGGCGGCGGCGCTGGCCGGCACCTCCTTTCCCATCGACCGGGAGATGACCGCGCGGGCATTGGGCTTCGACCGCCCGTGCGCCAATTCCCTCGACGCGGTGTCGGATCGCGATTTCGCCCTGGAATTCCTGTCCGCTGCGGCCATCTGCGGCGTGCACCTGTCGCGGCTGGCCGAGGAGCTGGTGATCTGGACCTCGGCCCAGTTCGGATTCGTGCGCCTGTCCGACGGCTTCACCACCGGCAGCTCGATCATGCCGCAGAAGCGCAACCCCGACGCCGCCGAACTCTCCCGCGCCAAGAGCGGGCGGCTGATCGGCAACCTGAACGCCCTGCTGGTGACCATGAAGGGATTGCCGCTCGCCTATTCCAAGGACATGCAGGAGGACAAGGAGCCGGTGTTCGAGGCTTTCGACACCCTGGACCTGTGCATCGCCGCCATGACCGGGATGATCGCCGACATGACCGTCAATGCCGACGCCATGCGCGCGGCGGCGGGCGCGGGGTTCATCACCGCCACCGACCTCGCCGACTGGCTGGTGCGGGTGCTCGACATGCCGTTCCGCGAGGCGCACCACGTCACCGGGCGATTGGTCAAGATGGCCGAGGAACGCGGGGTCGGCCTGGAGGACCTCGGCCTGGAC
>JADGDA010000123.1 GCA_015228695.1 Alphaproteobacteria bacterium | reverse complement strand
GCCTTGGCTTTCGGCGCAGGAGCGCCGGCCCGCGTTGCGGGCTCGGCTTCCGGAAAGCCCAAGAACTTTCCGGAAGCCGGATCATACTTTTCTTGCGCCGCAGCATGTTCGGCCTCCAGGCCAGCGAACCGCCCGAGTCGGCCTTCTTCTTTAGTAAATGCTTATATTCGCCTGATTTTTTTTCGGGCGTTCGCGGCCTTCCGGAGTTGACACCCCCGTGTTCGGGGGCCTACTTTTTTGCAGTGCCGGATTTTTTGGTATTGTTCTAAGAGATGACGGGGCGTGGCGGGGGGCCGCCGCGCGCAGCGAGGGGGGTTCGTATGACCAGCAAGAATCGGCCGCTGTCTCCCCATGTGCAGATCTACAGGCCGCAGATCACGTCCGTTCTGTCCATCACCCACCGGATCACCGGCGTCGGGCTGGCCGTCGGCCTCCTGCTCCTGACGTACTGGTTGTCGAGCGCGGCCTACGGGCCGGAGGCCTATCACAAGGCCACGGCGTTCCTGGGGTCCTGGTTCGGGCAGGTGCTGCTGTTCGGATGGACGGTCGCGTTGTTCTACCATCTGACGAACGGCATCCGGCATCTTTTGTGGGACACCGGCCGCGGGCTGGAAATTCCGCAGGTCTACAGGTCCGGGCGCGTGGTGGTGGCGTCGACCGTCGTCCTGACCGTCCTGGCGTGGGCGGTCGGCCTTTCGGGTTAGGGGATGAGACGATGAGCATGCGATCGGCTTTGGGACGCGCGCGGGGGCTGGGGTCCGCGAAGGAGGGGGTCGGCCATTGGTGGGCGCAGCGGTTGACCGGGCTGGCCCTGGCGCCGCTCGCGCTATGGCTGGTGGCGTCCGTCATCCGGCTGAGCCGGACCGACTACGACGGTCTGCACCTGTGGATGTCCCGCCCCGGCAACACCGCCCTGCTCATCCTTCTGGTCGTCGTCGGCTTCCACCACGCCCAACTGGGGCTACAGGTGGTCATCGAGGACTATGCCGGGAAGGAATCGGTCAAGTTCGCCGGTCTGATCATCGTGAAATTCCTGGCCTTGCTGCTCGGCACGTTCTCCGTCGTGTCGATCGTCAAGTTCGCGTTCGGAGGCTGAGAGAGATGGCTGCCTACCAGATCATCGACCACATCTACGACGTCGTGGTCGTGGGGGCCGGAGGCGCCGGTCTGCGCGCCACCCTCGGCATGGCCGCGACGGGCCTCGACACCGCCTGCATCACCAAGGTCTTCCCGACCCGGAGCCACACGGTCGCGGCCCAGGGCGGCGTCGGCGCCGCGCTCGGCAACATGGCCGAGGATAGCTGGCAATGGCACATGTACGACACGGTGAAGGGCTCCGACTGGCTGGGGGACCAGGACGCCATCGAGTATATGTGCCGCGAGGCCATTCCCGCCGTGTACGAACTGGAGCATTTCGGCGTCCCGTTCTCCCGCACGCCCGAGGGCAAGATCTACCAGCGCCCGTTCGGCGGGCACATGCGCAACTACGGCGAGGCTCCGGTGCAGCGCGCCTGCGCCGCCGCCGACCGTACCGGCCATGCCATCCTGCACACCTTGTACCAGCAGTGTCTGAAGCATAAGGCCAAGTTTTTCATCGAGTATTTCGCCACCGATCTCTTGATGGACGCCGATGGGTCCTGTCGTGGCGTGCTGGCCTGGGACTTGGCCGAGGGCACCCTGCATCGCTTTTTGGCCCATGAGACGGTGCTGGCGACCGGCGGTTACGGACGCGCCTATTTCTCCTGCACCTCGGCCCATACCTGCACCGGGGACGGCAACGGCATGGTGCTGCGGGCCGGGTTGCCCGTTCAGGACCACGAGTTCGTGCAATTCCACCCGACCGGCATCTACGGCTCCGGCTGCCTGATCACCGAGGGCGCGCGCGGGGAAGGCGGCTACCTCACCAATTCCAAGGGCGAGCGCTTTATGGAGCGCTATGCCCCGACCGCCAAGGACCTGGCCTCGCGCGACGTGGTCAGCCGGGCCATGACGGTGGAAATCCGCGAGGGACGCGGCGTCGGTCCGGGCGCGGACCACATCCATCTCCACCTGGAGCATCTGGGCGCCGACGTGCTGCATCAACGTCTGCCCGGCATCACCGAAACGGCGAAGATTTTCGCCGGCGTGGACGCCACCCGTGAGCCCTGCCCGGTGCTGCCGACCGTCCATTACAACATGGGCGGCATCCCGACCAACTATCGCGGCGAGGTTCTGCGCCCGACCCGGGACGATCCGGACGCGGTGTGTCCCGGTCTGATGGCCATCGGCGAGTGCGCCAGCGTGTCGGTCCATGGGGCCAACCGTCTCGGCACCAACTCGTTGCTCGATATCGTGGTGTTCGGCCGCGCCGCCGCCATCCGCGCCTCGGAACTGGTGAAGCCGGGGACCAAGCACAAGCCGTTGCCGGAACTGGTGACCCAGGCGGCGCTGGACCGCTTCGACGCCCTGCGCCACGCCAAGGGCTCCGCGCCGACCGCCGCCATCCGCGATTCCATGCAGCGCACCATGCAGAACGACGCCGCCGTGTTCCGCACCTCCGCCAGCCTGAAGGAAGGCTGCGGGAAAATGGCCGGGGTGGCGGCAAGCATGGCCGACATCGGCATCCACGACCGGTCGATGATCTGGAATTCCGATCTGATCGAGGCGTTGGAACTGGACAACCTGATGGGGTGCGCCCTGACCACCATCCACGGCGCCGAGGCCCGTCACGAGAGCCGTGGCGCCCACGCCCACGAGGATTACCCGGACCGCGACGACGGGAACTGGATGAAGCACACCCTTGCCTGGGTCGACGACAAACGACGGGTGAAGCTGGATTACCGCCCGGTCCATACCTACACCCTGACCGACGAGGTCGAGTATATCGCGCCGAAAGCGCGCGTTTACTGAGCCCGCGAGGAAACGCCCATGGTTGAGTTCGCCCTGCCCGCCAATTCCCGCGTCGAGTCCGGGAAGACCCACAAGGCTCCCGCCGGGGCCAAAAGGGTCAAGGCGTTCCAGATCTACCGCTACGACCCGGACAGCGGCGCCAACCCCAGGGTCGATACCTACGAGATCGACCTGGACAAATGCGGGCCGATGGTTCTGGACGCCCTGCTGAAGATCAAGAACGAGATCGATTCGACCCTGACCTTCCGCCGCTCCTGCCGCGAGGGCATCTGCGGGTCGTGCTCCATGAACATCGACGGCACCAATACCCTCTCCTGTCTGAAACCCATCGAGGACATCAAGGGCGACGTGAAGATCTACCCCCTGCCGCACATGCCGGTGGTCAAGGATCTGGTGACCGACCTGTCCATGCCCTATGCCCAGTACGAATCGATCAAGCCGTGGATGCAGGCCGACACCCCGCCGCCGCCCAACGCGGAGCGGCTGCAAAGTCCGGAAGAGCGGGCCGAGCTGGACGGGCTTTGGGAATGCATCCTGTGCTTCTGCTGCCAGACCAGTTGCCCGAGCTACTGGTGGAACGGGGACCGGTACCTGGGGCCGTCGATTCTGTTGCAGGCCCGCCGTTGGCTCGCCGATTCCCGCGACGAAGCGGCCGGGGAGCGGCTGGACGCCCTCGACGATCCGTTCAAGCTCTACCGCTGCCATACGATCATGAACTGCACCAACACCTGTCCGAAGGGTCTCAATCCAGGCAGGGCGATCTCTGAAATCAAGCGCGACATGATGCTGAGGCGCTGATACCATGCGAGCCGGCGGCCGTTCCGGCCGTCCATCGGGTCGGGTCGGGACGGAGAAGGCGCATGGGATCGGGGCAGTGCGGCAAGGGCGGGGGGTTCAACCCCGCGAAGCATCTGCTGTCGGAATTGCAGGTGGAGCTGGACGCGGCGACGGCCGCCCTGGACGACGCCAACCGCCGCCTCGCCGAGTTGGAAACCGCCTTCAACCGCGCGACCCGCCAGCCGTCCTCCATCGACAGCGACAGCTTCAAGCGTCTGTCGGGACAGCGCGAGATCGACGAGGCGGCCTTGCGGATCGATGCCCTGTACGATCGTCAGCACATCATCCAGGAGCGTTTCCGGCGCATGGAGACGGCCTATTGCGTCGCCCGTGAGTTCAATCTCGTCTCCGTCATCGAGGTCAATCTGCGGAATCTGCTGTTGAAGCCGCGTCTCGACCTGGAGGGGCGGGACGATGTCCGCGATGCCCTGAGCGCCGTGGCTGCGGCTCTGCACCGATACTGTTGGCAGGAACCCTCCGACGAAGCCGATTCGGAAATCCGCCGCGCCCTGGCGGCGTTCGACGCCTGTCACCCCTCGCAGCCCTGATTCGGTCCGGCTGCCCCGGACTCCCCGTCGGCGTGGGGCATGCGGATGAAGCAGAATCCTTGCCCTTATTGTTAAAAATAAGTTAAAATTGTCCCTTCGTCCGGTGGATGGGGGCGTTACGGCGTGGGGGGCTTCGTGATGGAACGGGCTTGGAGCGCGGTGCTGGGGGTCTTCCGGGTTGGGTTTCTGAGGAGCCTGCTGTTGGCCTCCGTCGCGGTCGCGGTCGCGGTTCCCCTGGCCGATCGCTTCCTCGTCTATCCGAAGTTTTCCGAGTTCGCGGTTCGCGATACCGAGGATGAAGCGATTCGGGTCGGCCGGCACGTCTCCTCGGCATTGCCGATGGGGGCGGGGGGGCTGGGCGAGGAGTCGATCACGCCCGACTTCGTCGGGGAAGCCCGGCTGATCCAGCAGACCATCGGCCTGATGAAGCCCAAGGTGTTCGCCCCTTCGGGCAAGGTTCTCTTTTCCACTTCGGATCGGGATATCGGGGAGGTCAACCGCCATCCCTATTTCCTCGATCGCGTCGCCAAGGGGGACGTCCATACGAAGGTGGTCAGAAGGTCGGGCAAGTCCCTCGAAGGTCAGATCGTGGATGTGGATGTGGTGGAAACCTACATCCCGGTGATGGTGGACGGCCGGTTCGGCGGCGCGCTGGAGATTTATTACGATGTCACCGCGCGCCTGGAGAGGCTGGACGGTCTCCTGTTCTATTCGTCGTTGGCCTTGGCCTTGATGACGGGGGTCTTTCTCGTCGTCATCGTCTGGACCCTGGGAAGGGCCGCCGCCGAGGTCTCCGAACGCGGGCGGGTGGAGAAGGTGCTGAGGGGGAACGAGGAACGCTACCGCTCGCTGGTCGATCTGTCTCCCGACGCCATTTTCGTCCAGACGAACAACGGCATCACCTTGACCAACCCGGCGATGGTCGATTTGCTGGGGGTCGAGGAACCCCGCGCCGTTCTGTCCATGGACTTTTCCGACTTCGCGGTCCCGGAGGACCGTCATTATGTCGCCGCCGTCATCGAGGCGGCCATCCGTGGGCGCGAGGCGTATACGGAATTCCGCGAGGCCCGGCTGCGGCGGAAGGACGGGAGCATTCTGGACGTGGAGTTCGCCGCGTTCGCCGCCGATGACGGGGATCAATCCGTCGCCCAGGTCATCGTCCACGATCTGACCGCCCGCAAAGAAGCCGAGCGCTATCACCGCATGGCCTCCATCGTCTTCGAGGCGTCGGCGGAGGCCATGATGGCCACGGACGCGGGAAACCGGATCGAGATGGTCAATCCCGCCTTCACGGAAATCACCGGCTATTCCGCGGACGAGGTGATCGGCAAGGACCCGGGCCTGTTGGCGTCGGGCCGTCATTCCGAGGATTTTTACAAGGAGATGTACCTGTCCTTGCAGCGGGACGGCTTCTGGCGGGGCAACATCTGGAACCGGCGGAAGAACGGGGAGCCTTTCGTCCAGCGCCTGACGATCTCGGCCATCAAGGACGGCAACGGCGAAATTTCCAAGTTCGTGAGCGTGTTCAGCGACATCACGGAGGAGAAGCTGGAGGAGGAGAAGGTCCGCAACCGGGCCAACATGGACGCCCTGACCGGACTGCCGAACCGTTATCTCCTCAAGACCCGCCTGTCCTACGCGGTCAAGGACCAACGGACCCGCCCCAGCAATCTCGCGGTCCTGTTCCTCGACCTCGACGGCTTCAAACCCGTCAACGATAGCTATGGCCACAAGGCGGGAGACGACGTCCTCCAGCAGGTCTCGGACCGTTTGACGGCTTGCGTCCGGGAAAACGACACGGTCGCCCGTCTGGGCGGGGACGAGTTCGTCATCGTTCTCCGCTATATCGACGATCGCAACCATGTGGAGATGGTGACGAGAAAGGTGATGCAGTCCTTCGCCGATCCGTTCGAGATCGAGGGCGGGGCCGTCGTGATCGGATGCAGCATCGGCATCTCGCGCTATCCGGACGACGGCACGGACGCCGAGGAGTTGCTCGAACACGCGGATCAGGCCATGTATCAGGCCAAACACGAGGGAAAGGGCGGCTACCGCTTTTTCAGCGGCGGGGTCGCAACCCAGGCCTGACGCGGTTTCCCGGATGGGGGGTGGTCTTCTCGACGCAGTGAGTGGAGAGTCGCCCCTTAAAACGACACGCTCTCGATGCGCGGGCCGCACGACTGGCTGACATCGCCGGTGCCAAAGAAAATCCGATCCGGAACCTTCCCTCTTGCGCCGCAGCAATTCTTTTTGGCATAGTGGCGTGGCCTGCCGGGGGGGGTAGGCGGTGGTTTCACGGAGGGGGGCTCGTTCGCATGGCGCATCCGGGGGGACGGCAGGGATTGGGAACGCGCTGCGCCGCACTCGTCATCCTTGCTTCGGCTCTTCTCGCGTCGGGGGCCGAGGCCGCCGTCTGTGCCCGCGAGAGCGAGCGCCCCGCCCTCAACGCGCGGGTCCTCCAGACCCAGTTGATGGTCGCGGCCCTGAGTTGTGGGGAAAAGGCCCGCTACAACGGCTTCGTCAAGAAATTCGGGGGCGAACTGGCCGCCCGGGGGCGGACGTTGATTTCCATGTTCGACCGGGCCTATGGCCGCGGGGGCAAGACGGAAATGAACCGGTTCGTCACCTCCCTGGCCAACGACGCCTCTTCCCGCAGCCTCGCCTCCGATCAATTCTGCGAGGAGACGGCGGTTCTGTTCGATACCTTGGAGCGGATCGAGCCCTCCTTGTTGTCCGAACTGGCCGAAAATCAGCCGTTTGCCGAAACCCATGGAGTCGACTCCTGCCGGCGGCAAGCCTCGGCCGTGGGCCGCAAATAGCACGGGATTCCGGGGAGGCCGCCGTGTTCTCGCGGTCTTTGCCTGTCGGGGCTTTGCTTGTCGGGGCCGTGGCGCTTGCGGTTCTGGGATTCCGTGGCCATGCCCACGCGGGGGTGGACGCCGCGTTTGCCGCCTACCTGATCGGTGATTACGCCACGGCCCGCATCGAGGCCGAGAAGGCGGCGGGGGAGGGAAGCCCCCAGGCCTCGTTTCTGATGGGGGCCCTGTACGCCAACGGCGAGGGGGTTCCCTCCGAT
>JADGDA010000122.1 GCA_015228695.1 Alphaproteobacteria bacterium | reverse complement strand
GAACAGGGAGGGATTCTGGTGGCCGTCGTCCATGAGGATCACGTCCGCTCCGGCGCAGGCGGGCGCGCCCCGCCGCCGGTCTCGGGAAACGACCGTCGGCGCGGCCTCGGCCAGCAGCAGCGCCTCGTCACCAACCTCGTCGGCGGTATGGTGGGGGAGGGAGACGCGAAGCGGCCCCCGCTCCGAGCCCCCATGGCCACGGGTGAGAAAGCGGACCTCCCGTCCCCGCGCCTGGAATAGGGCGGCCAGGGAGAGGGCCACGGGAGTCTTGCCCGCCCCGCCGGCCACCAGATTGCCCACGCACACCACCGGGGCCGGAGCCCGCTCCGGGCGGGCATGGGCGATTCTCCAGGCCCCCGCCGCCGCGTAGAGAAGGCCGAACGGCTCCAGCAGATGGGCCAACCGGCTATCCCCGTCCCAGAAATCAGGAGCGCGCACGGGCGGCCTCCTGGGCGGCGTCGAGGAAAGGGGCGAGGAGGTCCATCAGGCGGTCCGTCACCCCCTCCGCCTCCGAGGTGGCGAACGCCCGTGCCGCTTCGGCCATGCGTTCCCGTTGCGACGGGTTGGTGAGAAGGGCGAGCAGGAGCCGCTCCAGGTCCTCCTCGTCGGCGACCTCCCGGGCGGCTCCGGCGATCAGCATCCGGGCGGCTATTTCCGTGAAATTCCCCATGAACGGCCCGAACAGCACGGCGCACCCGAGCCGGGCGGGTTCCAGGGGATTTTGGCCTCCCAGGGGGACCAGGGATTTGCCCATGAAGGCGACGTCCGCAAGGCGGAAGAACAGGCCCAGTTCTCCCATGGTATCGGCGAGATAAATCCCGCTTCCTCCGTCCAGGGGCGCGCCGGCGGCGCGGCGGGCGACCGTCACGCCGAGCGGCTCCAGTTCCAGGGCGATCTCGGGGCCACGGGGGGGGTGGCGCGGCACGATGAGGGTGAGAAGTCCGGGCACCCGCTCCGCGAGGCGGAGATGAATGCGTGCGGCGATCCTCTCCTCTCCGGCATGGGTGCTGGCGGCCACCCACGCCGGGCGGCCGGCGACGGCGGCGCGGAGGGCGTCGAGTTCGTCCGGGGGAGCGGGGAGGGGAGGGGCCGCCATCTTCAGGTTGCCCACGCACTCGGCGCGGGCGGCTCCCATCCGGGCAAGGCGGTCACGATCTTCCCCGGTCTGTCCCAGGCAGAGGGTGAAGGCTCCGAGAACGCGCCGGATCAGACCGGGCCAGAGCTTCCAGCGGCGGAAAGAACGGTCGGAAACCCGGCCGTTGAGCAGGATCAGCGGAATCCCCCGGTCGCCGATCTCGGCAAGGCTGTTGGGCCAGAATTCGGACTCCGTCCACAGCACCAGATCGGGGCGCCAGTGGTCCAGGAAACGACGGACCCAGGGCAGGCGATCCACGGTATGATATTGGTGGAAGGCGCGCCCCCCCAAACGATCGGTCATGATCCGGGCGGAGGTGACGGTGCCGGTGGTGACGAGCACGGACAGGTCCGGTCTTTCCGCCAACAGGCGGTCCACCACCACCAGGATGGAAAGCGCCTCGCCGACGCTGGCCGCATGCAGCCACGCCAGCGCCCCCTCGGGACGCGGGCGTCCGGCGACGCCCATCCGTTCGGGGAAACGGTCCCGATCCTCCTTGCCGCGCGCGAGACGGCGGCGCAGGTGCCGTTCGATCAGCGGGCCGCCGAGGGTCGTCAGGGCGCGGTAAAGTCCGAACAGCATGGGATCATGCGCCGTGGGCGGCCGTCGCCTGGGGCAGGGGAGCCGGGTCGATGACCTCCGCCCCCACATGCCGGTCGGCGGCGGCGGCGACGGCGTTCATTTCGTCCTCGATCTCCCGGCGGAAGCGTTCCTGGGTCTCGGGATCGGCGTCGTGGGGAACCTCGATCGGGCGTCCCCACACGAAGACGCCGCGGGTGAACGGCAACGCCACGATGAAGCGGTCCCAGGAGCCGAGGACCTTGCGCCGTCGGGTCGCGAAGGTCACCGTCAGAACGGGGGCGCGGGACAGACGGGCGACGTTGACCACTCCGGCGCTCGCCCGCATGCGGGGGCCGCGCGGGCCGTCGGGGGTGATCCCGACGCATTCTCCGGCCTTGAGCGCCCTCAGCATGGCCCGCAGGGCCGCCGAGCCGCCCTTCGACGACGAGCCCGCGACGGTGCCGATGCCGAAATAATCCATGGTCCGGGCGATGATCCGGCCATCGCGGTGCTGGGAAATCAGCATGTGAATCGGACGCTCCGTCTCCCACGAGGGGGGCATCATCAACAGCCTGCCGTGCCAGAAGGTGACGATGAAGGGACGGCCGCGCTCCCAGAACCCGCGCGGAGTCTCCCCCCCCACGACCTCCCAGCGGCTGGTGTGATAGACGAGGCGGACATAGACGGCGATCAGCCAGCACAGGACGGCGCGGACGGCCTCGCTCCGGGTCAGGTCTTTCCCCAGTGCCTTGAGACGGTTCATGCCGGTACTGGCGCTCCCTCGTCCACCGAGGCGAACTGGAGGGCATAGAGGTGGGCATAGGCCCGGCCCAGGGCCAGCAATTCCTCGTGAGTCCCGGATTCGACGATCCGGCCGCGATCGACGACATGGATGACGTCGGCCCCGACCACCGTGGACAGGCGATGGGCGATGACCAGGGTGGTGCGGCCCTGCATCAGATGGGTCAGAGCCGCCTGTACCTGACGCTCCGACTCGCTGTCGAGGGCGCTGGTGGCCTCGTCGAGAAGGAGGATGGGGGCGTCCCTCAGCATCGCCCGGGCGATGGCGAGGCGCTGGCGCTGGCCTCCGGACAGGGAAAGGCCGCGTTCGCCCACCACGGTATCGTAGCCCTGCGGCAGGGCGGCGATGAAATCGTGGGCGGCGGCGTGACGGGCGGCGGCCTCGATCTCCTCCGGGGTCGCGTCGAGGCGGCCGTAGGCGATGTTGGCCCGGACGGTGTCGTCGAACAGGACCACGTCCTGGCTGACCAGGGCGATCCGCGACCGCAGGGAGCGCAGGGTCAGGTCCCGCACGTCGCGCCCGTTGACCTTCACGGCCCCTTCGGTGGCCTCGTAAAAGCGGGGGATGAGATTGAGGATGGTGGTCTTGCCCGCCCCCGAGGCTCCGACCAGGGCCACCGTCGCCCCCGACGGAACGTCGAGGGAGAGCCCGTCCAGTGCCCGGCGGGAGTCGTCGTAGGAGAAGGAGACATGGTCGAAACGGATGCTGCCCCCGTCGTCGGGCAGGTCCACGGCACCGGGCCTGTCCTCGATCTGGGGCAGGGTGTCGAACACGGCGAACAGGCGCTGGGCGCTGGCCAGTCCTTCCTGGAGCGTGTTGTTGACGTTGGCGAGGGACTTCAGCGGCCGGTAGGCGGTCAGCAGCGAGGCGATGAACGAAAAGAAGGCCCCCGGCGTCATGTCGGTATGAATGACCCGCCAGCCGCCGTACACGACCACCACGGTGATCGCCACGCCCCCCAGGGTTTCCATGATCGGGCTGGAAAAGGCGCGGGTGAGCTGCGACTTCAGGGTCAGGCCGAAGATGGTCTCGATGATCCCGCCCATCCGCCCGCGCTCGTAGTCCTCCATGCCATAGGCCTTGACCACCCGGATTCCCTGGAACGTCTGCTCCAGCAGGGTGGTCATGGAGCCGATATGCTCCTGGGTGTTGACCGTGACCTTGCGCATGCGCCGCCCGAGCCGCAGGATCGGCAGCACCGCCAGGGGGAAGATGAAGAACGTCACCGACGCCAGCATCCAGTCCTGCCAGAACATGTTGGCCACCAGTCCGATGATGGTCAGGGATTCCTTGCCGAGGCTGGTCAGCACGTCGGAAACCGCCGCGCGCAGCATGCCGATGTCCGTGGTGAAGCGGGAAATCAGCCGTCCGGTGGTGGTGGTCTGGAAAAAGGGGACGTCCATGCCGACCAGGTGATTGAACAGCCGGATCTGCATGTTGGCGACAATGCGCAGGCCGACGAAGCTCATCAGCGCCGCCTGGCCGAAATCGGCGGCTCCCTTGACGATGAAGGTGACGAGAACCGCGCCCCCGATCAGGGGCAGCAGGGATTCGTTCTTTTCGACGAACACCCGGTCCACGATGGGGTTGAGAAGAAAGGTGGAAAAGGCGGTCGCCGCGGCGACCAGACCCATCAGCACCACCGCGAGAAGAATGCGCCAGACATAGGGCCGCACCGCCTCGCGCAAAAGCCGCCGGGTCAGGGCGAGGGTCGAAAGGTCCAGGGGAAGAATCGCTTTGCTCAACGGGGAAAGGTCCGTGTCGGAGGTGCTTCGCGCCGGACCTTAACACGATGCCCGCGCACGGTCCAAGGGCGGCTCCGTCCCGTTGAGCGAAATCAGGCTCTCGTCCATCGGTCATTCTAGGCTCTTACTGGGGTCTGGAGTGGTGATAAATTGTTATATATCAATACGCTATCAAATTGTCATGCGCGGGCTTGACCCGCGCATGACGGCTAATACGTTGAAATATAATGCATTTCCGTCACCCTGGATTCCAGGAAGAGCTTCATTCTATTCCGGAGGGGGGATGGGGATCGGTTCCGCTATGACCTCCATCGGGACGCTGTTCGGGGCGCGCGGAGCGTGGGGAAAGGCGCTGTCGGAGCGCGCCCACGCCAGACGGCAGCGGCCCTTGCCGACGAGGGGAACGGATTTTGATTTATGGGGCTCCACGTCGCCGAGCGTGTTCACGAACTCGGCCGGGACCTCCTTGATTCCGTCGCCCATGGCCGCCGTCAGTCCGAAGACCTTGCCGGGGAGATTGTCCCAGTAGCGGGTATCGGCTCCGGCCTCGACGGAGGACTCGATCCCCTTGGCGATCAGGCCCGCCACAAGCAGGCCGGCGGCGACAAGGGCCATGTCGCGGTCCTGGGAGACGCCGGCGACCTGGGCGCCGCCGATGCCGCCGACGATCAGAACATCCCCCGTCGTCCCGGCGGCGTCCTTGAAGCGGGCCTTGCCCTCGACGATTCCGTCGATGAAGCGGCCTCCGCGCGTGGACGCCTGGAACAGAATGTTCTCCAGGAGGGGAGGGGAGACCGCCGTTCCCGTCCCCGGCAGGCGCAGGCGCGGCGCGTCGGACTCGATTCCGGCCCGGAAGGTCAGTCGGCCCTTCGCCTGTCCGTCTCCGTTTCCGGTCACCTTCAACGGCGCTCCTCCCGACTCGATCAGGAACAGGGTGTCGTCGCCCCGGGCGGGAAGGGGAAAGGCCGGGTTGAGGCGGCGGAACTCGTCGAAGGACTCTCCAGCCAAATCGTGGTCGCCCAGGCAGTGGGAGGCCCATCCCTCCAGGAAGATCGCGAGCCCGAAATCGGCGCGGTACCGGTTTTCCTCGGCGATGGCGTCCTGTAGGACGCTTCCCTTGAAGCTGGCGCGGGCGTTCTCGTAGTCCCCGGCCCGCAGATACAGGAGCCCCCGATAGGTAAAGGCCATGGCCCGCTCATAGGGCTCGCCCTTGAAGTCCTTCACCGCCTCCTTGGCCCAGAGGCTCTGGGCCTTGGCGGAGTCCGGCCGGTCGGAATAGACGGCCTCGATGAGGCCGATGGCGTCGTCGAACAACCGGGAGGCCAGTTCGTCCTCGCCCATCTCCAGGGCCGCGAGGCCGATCCGCATGTCGTTCAGGACCCGGTTGCGCGGCCCCTGACGCATCAACGTCACCAGATGGGGGTGCAGGGAAGGGGGCTTGTCCGCGAGATAGGACCGGATCACGGCCGGGCTCTGAGGAATTTCCCGTTCCCGCGCGGAAACGCAGCCGGCCAGGAGCGCGGTCCCGGCCAGCAGACAGGAGAAACGGACGGCGAGGACGCCCATCAACGGTAAACGACGTCGTCTTGCATGGATTTCGTGAACTCGTAAATCCCGCTCCAGACGATCTCGCCGGTCTCCAGGTCCACCATTTCGAAAACGATCTGGTTGTAGCGCGTCACCGCTCCGGCCCTGGCGTCGCGGGTGTCCACGGAGGTGATGCGCCCGCCCAGGCGGTAATCGGCGCCCTTCTGCGCCTCGGTGGTTTCGGTCGTGCCCTTGTCCGTGACTCCGTGGCGCTTCACGTCGCGTTCACGCTCCACCATCCCGGCATAGTGGCGGCCGATGAAGACCATCCGCCCGGCCGCGGCCCGGTTGAGGGACACGCGCAGGCGGTCGGTGATGGTGTTCTTGTTGATGACCGAGGCGCTTTCGTTTTTGAAATAGCCGGAATCGACGATCACGCTCGGGGGCTTTTTCTGGGCCGCGAGGCGCGGTTGGGTCAGAATATCGCGCATCATCTGATCGGTCATGGAGACGATGTCCTGCGACTCGATCCCGACTCCGCGCACCAAACCCGGTCCGGCGGGATCGCTGTAGGTGGTGGGGCTGCCGGGCTCGTTCACGACCTTCTGGCAGGCCGCAAGCGCGGCGAAAGCCAGGACCGCCCCGTTCAACCCCAGGGCGCGCGCGCGGAATCGTCTCATTCGCTCCTCCTGTTTCAGGATTTTCCAGGGTGCCTTTCCGGCCAGACAAATGAAAATCGTATCATCTGAAAAAAGGAAACCCCGGCGGAAAATATTTTTGTGGACGCGAAAAAATATTCGCCCTATAGGTTTCCTGCTACAAAAAAAGAGATCATGGCATCTCTAAATTCTTCGGGGAAGCAGCGCCTAACTCTCCGTCGAGGGAAGTGACTTCCCGGAGTTCGGGCGATGCGGGGCCGCTATCTCGGCGGTGGCGCCGATCTAATGAGGGCCAACCGCGTAGATGCCCACGAAATCGTTTCCCGTTTGTGTTCTTGCCTCGGTTCTGGTCGTCCAGATGTCCGGCGCGGCTCTGGCCGAGGGGAATCTCTGGCGGCGGACTCCTGCCGGGGCGGACGCCGCTTCGGCGGGCGATTACGCCCCGTCCGGACAGGAGGCAACGGTGGAGCCGGCCCAGCCCCCCGCATCCCAGTCCCCTGCGACGCGGGCGCCCGTGGCCGGGGGGGCTCCGTCCTCGGAGCGGGATCAAGGTCCCGCTCCCGATTCTTATCCGTATCCACCCGCGGCGCAGCCGGCGGCGCGTTGATTTTCTGTTGGTCCGGATTATTCGTTTCGGCGGATGCCAGGGGTCACCCTCCTCCCGGCGGTCCTCAATTTCCCGAGGGAGAATGTTGGAGAGAGAACGATGAAGCGACTCCTTATCGCATCGGCGGTCGCCCTGTCCCTGGGCGCGGCTTTTGCCCAGTCGAACACCGCGCAGGCATGGGGCGGCTGGGGGCCGTTCAGTGGCAGCAATGACGGCAGCGGCGGCGGCGACGGCGATTTCAGCATGAACTTCAGTGGCCGTGGCAATGGCCGTGGCAACGGCTATGGCAACGGCGACGGCAACGGCTATGACGGCGGGGGCCCGGG
>JADGDA010000121.1 GCA_015228695.1 Alphaproteobacteria bacterium | reverse complement strand
AATTTTCCCGATTCGATGTTAGACTCCGCCCGCCTTGGCGGGTCGGCGTTTGCTCTGGCGACCGGTGGGAGCTTGGCGATGGGTAAGGGCAAGGGGGATGCCGCGCCGGAGGAGATCGTCTCCGTCGAGTGGGACGCGGGGACTCCCGACCGCGCGTTCGTGCGGCTGGCCGGCGATCTGACCATCGGGACGGTCGAGGCCGTCCACGGCGTTCTCCCCGGCGTCCTTCTGAAGGCGGGGTCGGTCGCTGTCGATGCCGGGCATCTGCGTTCGATCGACCTTTCCGGCCTCCAGCTCCTGATCGCGGGGAGACGGAGCGCCGAGAACGCGGGCAAGCTGTTTTACCTGACCGCTCCGGCGGATGGGGCCCTGCGGCGGTCCCTGGTCGCCGCCGGCTTGGTCGCGGCCGGGGACGATGCCGGAAGCGACGACGGCGACGACGGATGGGTCGATGCCTTCTGGTTGGCGGGATAGGCTGGTGGGCGGAGTGGGTGCGGGCGATGACCAAGAAAATCATGAACGTGGACGATTCCGTAAGCATGCGGCAAATCGTGTCGTCCACCCTTCAGTCGGCGGGCTATGAGACCGTGTCCGCCGTGGACGGCGAGGACGCCCTGGGGAAGCTGGCCACGACCGCGGTGGATTTGATCATCACCGATCTCAACATGCCCCGGCTGGACGGCATCGGCCTGATCAAGCGGCTTCGGGCCTCGACGACCCACAAGTTCGTTCCGGTCCTCATCCTGACCACCGTGTCCGAGGAAAAGATGAAGCAGGAGGGGCGGGCGGCGGGGGCCACCGGGTGGGTGGTCAAACCCTTCAGGCCGGAGCAGCTTCTGGCGACGGTCAGGAAGGTTCTTGGTCCAGACGCATAGGGACCAGACGCATAGGGACCAGACGCATAGGGGAGCGGCATGGGGGGCGCCTTGGACCATACGGCGACGTTCCGTCAGGAGGCGGCGGACCTCCTGGTCCAGCTCGAAGGGGCGCTTCTTGATCTGGCGGACCGTCCCGGCGACCGGGATCTGGTCGACACGGTCTTCCGCGCCCTGCATACCCTGAAGGGGTCCGGGGCGATGTTTGGCTTCGACGCCCTGGCCTCCTTTGCCCACGACATGGAAAGCGCCTTCGATTGCGTGCGCAACGGCAAGCTGGCCGTCGGCGCCGAGTTGGTGAACCTTACGCTGGCCGCCCTGGACCACATCCGGGCGCTGGTGGACTCCCCCGGCACCGCCGATCAGGTCCGGGGCGATGTCCTGCGGGCGTCGTTCCGGGAGTTGACCGGAACCGGTTTCCGGGCGGAATCCCGGGGGGATGCCCCCGCCTCCACCGGCGGTCTCCGGGACGGGGAGGACCGGACCGCCGCGACCTACCGCATCCGGTTCCGCCCCGGACGCGAGGTGATGCGCTTCGGAACCAATCCGCTGCTGCTGCTCGACGAGCTGCGGGGGTTGGGGCGGTGCGCGGTCACCGCCATCACGGACGATATCCCGCCGCTGGAGGATCTGGACCCGACGGCGTGCTACGCGGCCTGGGACATCCTGCTCACCAGCGGACGGCCCCAGGCGGAGATCGAGGACGTCTTCATCTTCGTCGCCGATCAGGCGGCCCTCAAGATCGAGGTGGTGCTGGACCCCGCCGAGGAAAGCGCGGCCAAGCGGGTCGGCGAAATCCTGGTCGAGCGCGGCGACATCGCGACCGAGGCCCTGGCCGACACCTTGGACAAGCAGGAGCGGCTCGGCAATCTTCTGGTCCGCGAGGGCAAGGTGTCGCCCTCCCTCGTCAAATCCGCCCTCGTCGAACAGCGGCACCTGAACCGGGTCGCCCAGGGCCGTCCGGGGGCCCCGTCGTCCGCCGCGACCGGAATCCGCGTGCCGGCGGAGCGCCTGGACGCGCTCATGGATCAGGTGGGCGAGCTGGTCATCGCCCACGCCCGCCTGGCCCAGGCCGCCTCGGCCGGCGAGGACATGGGGCTGAAGTCGGTGGCCGAGGAGATCGGGCGCCTCGCCTCGGGGCTGCGGGACACCACCATGGGCATCCGGATGCTGCCGATCGGCACCCTGTTCGGCAAGTTCCGGCGCGTGGTCCACGACCTGTCCATCGAACTCGGCAAGACCGTCGAACTCACGATGTCGGGGGAGGAGACCGAACTCGATAAGACGGTGATCGAGAACCTCAACGATCCCCTGATCCACCTGATCCGCAACGCCGTGGACCACGGCATCGAGGACGCGGAGACCCGGGCCGCGCGGGGCAAGCCTCCGGCCGGCAGCGTCCACCTCGCGGCCGTTCACTCCGGGGCCCAGGTCCTCATCACCATCTCCGACGACGGGGGGGGGATGGACGGCGCGGCGATCCGGGCCAAGGCGGAGGAACGGGGGCTTCTCGCTCCGGGTCAGGAAGCGTCCGAGTCCGAGCTGTTCGCCCTGGTATTCCAGCCCGGCTTCTCCACCAGCCAGAGGGTGACCGGCGTCTCCGGCCGGGGGGTCGGCATGGACGTGGTCAAGCGCGCCATCGACGCCCTGCGCGGAACCATCGACATCGCGAGCACGCCGGAACAGGGCTCGGTCATCACCTGCCGATTGCCGTTGACCCTGGCCATCATCGACGGCCTTCTGGTGCGGGTGGGCGGCAACCGCTACGTCATTCCCCTGTCGGCGATCGAGGAGTGCGTCGAACTGACCCCCGGTCAGGATCAACGCTCGGGCGGGCGCAGTTTCCTCAACATCCGGGACGCCATCGTCCCCTTTCTCAGGCTGCGCGCGCTGTTCAACGACGGGGGAACGGCGGAACGGTTCCAGAAGGTGGTCATCGTCGCCTCGGGAGAGGAACGGGTGGGACTGGTGGTGGATCAGGTGGTCGGTCAGTATCAGACGGTGATCAAATCGCTGTCGAAGCTGCACCGGGAGGTGAGGGAGTTTTCCGGAGCCACCATCCTGGGCGACGGCACGGTCGCGCTGATTCTGGACGTGCCGCACATCGTCGCTTTCGCCCAGAAGCGGGAAGAACGTCTCAAGGCGGCCGGGATAGCCTCGCCGGTGGGAGAGCAGGAGTAGGTCATGTTCGTGAAGATCAAACACAAGCTTCTCCTCATCCCCGGCATCATGGTGCTCATGATCGTGGTGGCGAGCGGCACCGGGTATTTCGGCACGACGGAAATGGAGATGGCCACCTCCGTCGTCTTCGAGAACCGCCTCGTTCCGATCGAACAACTGAAGCGCGTCTCCGACTTCTACACGATCAACATCGTGGACAGCGCGCACAAGGCCAGGAGCGGCGCCATCTCCCGTCGCGAGGCGGAGCAGAACGTGATCCAGGCGCAGACCCATATCGGCACGGAGTGGAAGGATTTCCAGGCGAAGCATCTGACCGAGGACGAGAAGGGGCTGATCGCCGAGGTGGACCCGCGCATGCGCGTTGCCGCCGCCGCCGCGGACGAACTTCTGGACGTCCTCCGCCGCCAGGATGCTCCGGCCTTGGCGCAGTTCGTCGAAAAACGCCTCTATCCCCAAATCGACCCGGTGACCGAAACCCTGGGCAGACTGATCGCCTATCAGGTGGCGGCCGCGAGGGATATCCACGATCGCAACGAGGACGAGGCGCGCTATCTGTCCTGGGTGATCTGGGGCACCGCGTTCGTCGCCGTCTTCATCGGCGTCGGCATCGCCCTGTGGGTGGCGACGGGCATCATTCACGGCCTCGACAGCGCCGGCGAGTTGGCCCGCGCGGTGGCCGGGGGCGATCTGACCCACACGGTCGCCCACAAGGGGGCGGACGAAATCGGCGACCTGATCGGGCACCTCAACGGGATGACGGAGAAGCTGCTGGAGGTGGTGGCCGAGGTGACGAGCGCCGCCGGAAACGTCGCCTCCGGCGCCCAGCAACTCAACGCCGGGTCCCTGACCCTGTCCCAGGGAGCCGCCGAGCAGGCCTCCTCCACCGAGCAGGCGTCCTCCTCGATGGAGGAAATGGCGGCCAACATCCGGCAGAACGCCGACAACGCCACCGAAACCGAGAAAATCGCCCGCCAGTCGGCCTCCGATGCCGAACGGAGCGGGGAGGCGGTGGGCAGCGCGGTGGACGCCATGCAGACCATCGCCGAGAAGATCAACATCGTCCAGGAAATCGCCCGCCAGACCGACCTTCTCGCCCTCAACGCCGCCATCGAGGCCGCCCGCGCCGGGGAACACGGGCGGGGATTCGCGGTGGTGGCTTCGGAGGTGCGCAAGCTGGCCGAGCGCAGCCAGACGGCCGCGTCGGAAATCAGCGGGCTGTCCACCCAGACGCTCCAGGTGTCCGAAAAGGCCCGCCAGATGCTGGCCAAGCTGGTGCCGGACATCCAGCGTACCGCCGAACTGGTGGCCGAGATCAGCGCCGCCTCGCGGGAACAGAACATCGGGGCCGATCAGATCGGAACCGCCATCCAGCAACTCGATCAGGTCACCCAGCAGAACGCCAGCGCAGCGGAGCAACTGTCCTCGACCTCGGAGGAACTGGCGGCCCAGTCCGAGCAGCTTCTGGCCGTCATCGCCTTTTTCCAGGTGGGCGCCTCCGAACCCGCCAGCCGGGGGGCGGCCGCCGTCCGCCACGTCCATCCTCCGGGGGCCCATCCGCCGGAGGCCCATCCTTTGGGGGGGCAGAACCGGTTGAAGCCCGCGCCGCGCCATCATCCCCCGGTCGCCAAGGGGCTCGCCGCCAAGGGATTCGCTCTTCGTCTCGAACACTCCGACGGAGACGGCGGAGCCGACGACGAGGATTTGGGTTTTCGCCGCTATTGATCACGGGAAGACGCGATGTTCACGAAAATTTCCGCCAAGCTCGTCCTGATGCCCCTCGTCATGCAGCTCATGATTCTGGTGACGGCGGGGGCCGGATTCCTGGGCATGTACCGGATGTCGATGGGCATCGACGTCATCTACGCCGACAGCGTGATCCCGCTCCGGCAGTTGACCCACATCGCCAACGCCTATGCCGTGAACATCGTGGACACCGCCCACAAGGCCAGGGCGGGAACGGTCTCCTTCGTGGAGGCGAAGCGCAGCGTTTCCATGGCCGTGGACACCATCGGCAAGGAATGGAAGGCCTTCCTGACCGCCGACCAGTTGGGGGATGAAAAGGCGCTGATCGCGGAGGTGGAGCCGCGCATGCGCTCGGCCGACCTTGCGGTCAACGAACTCCTCGACATTCTGCAAAGGCAGGACAAAGCCGCCCTGGACCAGTTCGTGGACAAGCGGCTCTATCCCCAGATCGATCCGATGGCCGAGGCGATCGAGCGGCTGGCGGGCTATCAGTTGAAGGTCCTGGACGACGTGCACGAAGACGCGGATTCGAGCTTCGTCCGCGTGTCGTGGACGAACGGAGGCATGCTCGTTCTGGCAATGGGCATCGGTCTGGCCCTCGGCCAGTGGATTTCACGCGGGGTCGGGCGCGGGCTGGAGCAGGTGAACACCCTGGCGAAGGCGGTGGCCAGGGGGGACCTCGATTACGAGCTGATCTACGAGAACAAGGACGAGATCAAGGACCTGATCGGCGAACTCAACCGCATGACCGCCACCCTGCGCGCCACGGCCCAGGTCGCCGACTCGATCGCTGCGGGGGATCTGACCGTCGAGCACAAGCCGTTGTCGGAAAAGGACGTGCTCGGGATCGCCCTGCGGACCATGCTGGCGAAGCTGCGCGAGATCGTCGGCGAGGCCATGGCCGCCGCCGAGAACGTCGCCGCCGGGGCCCAGCAACTGTCCGCAGGGTCGGGGTCCCTGTCCCAGGGCGCCGCCGAGCAGGCCTCCTCCACCGAGGAAATCTCCTCGTCCATGGAGGAAATGGCCGCCAACATCCGGCAGAACGCCGACAACGCCGCCGAAACCGAGAAGATCGCCCACCGCTCGGCCGCCGACGCCGAAAAGAGCGGGGAGGCCGTGGGCAGCGCGGTTTCGGCCATGGTCGCCATCGCCGAAAAGATCAACATCGTCCAGGAAATCGCCCGTCAGACCGACCTTCTCGCCCTCAACGCCGCCATCGAGGCCGCCCGCGCCGGGGAACACGGGCGGGGATTCGCGGTGGTGGCCGCCGAGGTGCGCAAGCTGGCCGAGCGCAGCCAAGCGGCGGCGGCGGAAATCGGCACCCTTTCGGCCCAGACCCTTCACGCCTCGGAGCAGGCCGGCCAGATGCTGGCCAAGCTGGTGCCCGATATCCAGCGCACCGCCGAACTGGTGGCCGAGATCAGCGCCGCCTCGCGGGAACAGAACGTGGGAACCGAACAGGTCAACTCCGCCATCCAGCAACTCGATCAGGTCACCCAGCACAACGCCAGTTCCGCCGAACAGTTGTCCTCGACCTCGGAGGAACTGGCGGCCCAGTCCGAGCAGTTACAGGCGTCCATCGCCTTCTTCCGCCTTGCCGAGGCTGCCGTGGGGCACGGCGTCGCGCCGAAGCGCGCGGGGCGGGGCGCGGACCCGGCTCCCGTCCGGAAGGGACCGGCCAATCCGCGCCCGGCAACCCGGCCGCCGGTCCATCCCCCGGTCCATCCCCAGGCCCAGCAGGTCAAGGGGGTCATCCTGAAACTCGACGAGGCCGACGAAGGCGGGGATGCCGAAGATGCCAGCTTCCAGCGCTACTGACCCCGTGGCCGAAGCGGGCGGGGCCCCGTTGCTGATTCTGACCCTGGGCCTTCGGGACGAGATCTTCGCCGTGGAAACCGAGCGGGTCCACGAGGTTCTCGACCTGCCCCACGTCACCGACGTGCCCAACAGCCGCTCCTTCGTGACCGGCCTCATCAACGTGCGCGGCAAGGTCGTTCCCGTCGCGGACCTGCGCGCCCGATTCGGCATGGAAAAGGGCGTGGCGACCCCGACGACCCGCATCGTGGTGATGGATGTGCTCATCGACGGCGAGCCGACCCTGGTCGGGGCCCTGGCCGACAAGGTCTACGGCGTCACCGAGGTTGCCGCCGCGTCCCTGGAGGAGGCTCCGCGCGTCGGGATGACGTGGCGCTCGGAATTCGTCCGCGCCATCGGTAAACGCGGAGACGAGTTCATCATCATCATCGATATCGACCGGGTGTTCGCCTCCGAGGAAACGGCCTATGTCGGCCCTTCATCCGATTCGCCCGAATCCCCCCGGCCCGCCGTCTGAACAGGACCGACCGCCATGGACCAGACCGATGCGCGCAAGACCGGTTCCCCGCCGAAAATCGACGAGGACGCCCAGTATCTGACCTTCGGCATCGACGCGGAGATTTTCGCCATCAACGTCATCCAGGTGCGGGAAGTCCTCGATTTGTGCCCCTTCACCCGGGTGCCCAACACCCCGCCCTTCATGCGCGGGATGATTCTTCTGCGCGGCAAGGGGATTCCGGTCATCGACCTGCG
>JADGDA010000120.1 GCA_015228695.1 Alphaproteobacteria bacterium | reverse complement strand
GCGGGAACGGGTCTGACCTTCGCGGGAATGGCCGTGCCGTTCCTTGCCGGAGGGATCGTGGCCGGCGCGGGTTACCTGATCTACCAGTACGCCGTCAACAGGAAGCGGGGCGCGGGGCAGGAAGATGGCCTCGACGACGACGACATCGCCGCTCCCGCGACGGCTTGAGCGCGGGGATTTGCCGGATGGCCGCGGGAAGCTCCCGATTCTTCGATGACCGCGACGACGGGCGGCAGGATGGGATCGGCGAGCGCCTTGTTGGGCCCATTTCCTTGTTTTCCAAGCTGTCCGAGGCGCTTCTCGTCCTGGCCAAGCTCATTCTTGCCGTCCTCAACATCCGGACGCGCGTGGGGTCCCGGACCATCAAGCCCAACCATATCTATACGACGCGCGACGTGGCCGCGATTCTGGACATCGGGCGGCGGGACGTCATCGGCCTGATCCATGCCGGAAAGATCGAGGCCCGGAAGACGGGCCGGAACTATCTCATCGTCGGCGGAAACATCATCCGTTATCTGCGTGGTTAGGGTTCGGAGGGGCGGGTTGACTTTGATTTCTCAGCGGGTATCGTGCATGAGGATGGGCGATCCTCGGTTCAAGGGGTAGATGATGTTTCCTATAATTTCGGCTCTTCTGTTTCTGGGGGGCGCTGCCACCGTCGGCTTGGGCATCGGCGGCACGAAACAGATCATCAAGATGAAGAAGTCGGCCGAAACCAACCGCCGCCGGGAGGTTTCCCACAAGCTCCAGGAAGACCTGGAGGGGCTGAAGACGTCCCTGCGCTCGCGGATCGACGAGGAGATTCAGGCCGTTCTTTTCGACGCGGAGCAGCTTCGCCGCCATCTGGTCGAGGATGTGGACAACATCAGGCCGGAGGAGAAGCGGTTCTCCATGGACGTCTCCCTCCGTTCCGATGAAATGGCCGTCTTCTGGGTGGATAACGGCGGCAACCGTCGGCACACCAGCGTCGCCAAGGCGTCCCTGACCGGCATTTCCTTCGAGGCGCGGGGGTTCGACGCCGTTGGGATCGAACGGATCACCCTGGATTCCCTGGGCATCTCCCTCGGGGTCAAGAAGGCCGACGTGGTGTCGCGGGACAACGGTGCCATGGTCACGGCGACGCTGGTCGAGTTCGAGGACAATGAGAATAGCTGGCTGACCTGGGTGGAACTCATGACCCGCGTCGGCCATGTGGACGCCCTGGGGGAGAGCGCCGCGTGATCCTGTTCTTCTTCCTGTCCCTGTTCGTCGCCGGAGCGGCGACGGCTCTTTGGGTGCTCACGCGCCTGAGCGCGCTGACGACTTCCCTTCGCGGGATCGGCCGCCGCCGCGCTTCGGGGCGGGAACCGGCCCGGATCAAGGGGGAGCCCAAGGGAGAAGCCAAGGGGGAAAAGACGCGGATTCAGGATGAAAAACGGCTTCTCGGGGCGGAAATCCGCCGCCTGGAAAACGCCAAGACCGGGTTGATGGACGTCCTGTCGGCCCTGGAGCTGAAGAAACAGGGGATCGAGCATCGCTCCGCCGAGGCCGAACGCGCAGCCGAGGACGCGGACCGCCGCGCCCGGATGGCCGAAAAGCGCGAGGAAGAGGCGTCGTGGCGCGCCCAGGACACGGAACGGGCCATCGTGAAGAAGCTGGAAGAGCTGTCCGAGGCCGAACGGGACTTGGCCGCCGCCAAAAAAGAGGCGACGGAGGGAATCGCCGCCTGGACGAAGACCCAGCAATTGAAGCTGGAAGAACGCCTGAACGATCAGTATCAGACGGAAATCGACCGCCTGAAAAACGAGATGATGAAGAAAATTCATGACGAGATCGAACGGATTCAATCGTATTTCATCGAATTCGCCACCACCAAGAAAACCTTCGCGACCAACGATATTTCCAATTTCGTGAGCGACAGGTTGAACCGGCTGAAGATGAATTTGTGATTTTGACTGTTTCCCCGGCGGGCGAATCGGCGCGTCGCCTGGAACGGAGCACGGGGACACGAAGGGGGTAGGGGGATGCTCATTGTACTCATGGCTGCGGTCTTTCTGGTTGGCGCCGTGGTCGTCTGGTTCACCTTCGTGGGGGTCCACCGGTCGCTGAAGGCGTATCGCAAGCGCGCCCAACTGGCGGCCCGCCTCGCCCGCGAGGCCGTGCAGCGGCAGGAGGAGGCGCAGAGCCGGTGCGAGGCCGCCGAGATGCGCGCCGCCTCCGTGGAGCGCAGCATCCAGGACATGGAACGGCGCGGTCAGGAAGCCGCCCGCCGCCGTCTGGAGGAGGAAAACACCCTCAAGGACGTGGAGCACCGCCGCGCCGAGGCGGAGACCCTGTTGCGCGCCAACGAGCGCCGCAACCAGGACCTCGACCGCCAGGCCGAGGAGGCGCGGACGCGGTTGCGGGACGTGGAACGGGAACTCGACGTCAAGCGCCGCGAGGTCGCCGCGGCCGAGGAGGACCTCCGCCGGAAGAAACGGGAAGCCTCGGAGGACATCGCCGCCTGGACGCGGTCCGAAACCGAACGGTTGACCCAACGTCTGAACGAACAATACGCCGCGGATCACGCGGCCATGAAAAAGAAACTCTCGGAAACGCTTGAGGCCGAGCAAGAAAAAGTAAAGGCGTACTTTTTGGAATTCGCAAAAAGCAAAACGTCGTTGGCGGGAGAGGATATTCAGGGCTTCGTCGAGGAAAAATTGTCTGAAATACAGAAAAAGGTGTGATCGTAACCTCGCTTCCACCCTCTGTTCGCCGTTTGCGCGAGGGGGGGGGGGGATGAATACGTTGCGCGCAATCCTACTCAATCATTGAGGCTAACATGAGCACCTCGGACCAGAACAACACGCCACAACCGGCGGACGCCACCGAGACGATCCAGAGGACCATCCTCATCATCGACGATGAGCCCGTCAATGCGCACCTGATTTCGCAGCTCTTGAAGCAGCACAACGTGATCGTCGCCCTGAACGGCTATGACGGCATCGACATGGCCCTGGACCAGCGCCCCGACCTCATCCTCCTCGACATCAACATGCCGGGGATGCGCGGGTTCGAGGTCTGCGAGCGTCTGCGCGCCAACCCCGTCACCGTGGACACCCCGATCCTCTTCCTGACCACCGTGGACGCGCTGGAAGACAAGGTGCGCGGGTTCGCCGTCGGCGGGCACGACTACATCGTCAAGCCCTATTCCAAGGAAGAGGTGGTGGCGCGGGTCAACACCCACTTGGCCCTGCGCCATCTGCGTCTCGACCTGGAGGAGCGCAACCGTCAACTCCTGCGTTACAAGGGCGTTCTGGAACAGTTGGTGGTGGAGCGGCTCACCCGGGTGGCCGAGGCGGGCAGCCGGAGCGGGGAGTTCCACAGCCTGCTCACGATCA
The DNA here is from genome assembly GCA_015228695.1 of Alphaproteobacteria bacterium. Taxonomy (GTDB): domain Bacteria; phylum Pseudomonadota; class Alphaproteobacteria; order Rhodospirillales; family Rhodospirillaceae; genus JADGDA01. The sequence continues at coordinate 4,019 of JADGDA010000120.1, read as the reverse complement.
TCGAAACCATCGCCCAGATCGACGACGGCCATCGCGGCACGGCGGCCGTCCCCAGGGTCACGGCGGAACTGGACAAGATCCGGGAAGACGTCCGCGACATGATCCGCCGCCTCGGCCCCAGTCTCCGTCACCTGCGCGAGGTCCTCGACGCCAGCAAGATGTGATACCGGCGGGGGCAATACGACGAGCCGATTTATCGGCTCGCCGGTATGAAGGCCCGGACCGGTCGAAATACCCACATCGTCGCGTTGATCGAGGTGTCCGATGACCGAGCCTCTCAGAGGGGACGAGACAGGATCGGGCGGGGCTGAACGGCGGGAAATCGTCGAATACGCCCCGGGCCAGGTCATTTTCAACGAGGGGGACCCCCCCGACGTCGTCTATGTCATCGACAGCGGCAGCGTCGAGATCATCAAGAAGGTCGAAGGCAGCGACATCACCGTCGCCACCCTCACCGACGGCGCCCTGTTCGGCGAGATGGGGCTCATCGACGGCCAGCCCCGCTCCGCCACCGCCCGCGCCAAGGACGCGACCCGCCTGCGCCCGTTGCCGGGGGCGGTGCTTCTGCGCGACCTGGAGGACGCCTCCCCCGCCATCCGCAAGGTGCTGGAAACGGTCACCACCCGGCTGTGGTTCCAGACCACGGAATGGGCCACCCGCATCTACGAGGAAGCCCGGCGCGGCCTCGTGGACGTCATCTGGGCCAGCCCCATCCCGGTCGGGCTCACCGACGACGCCGGAAAGATCCTGCACGGAAACCACCTGTTCAACAAGATGGCCCAATGGCGGATGGCGGACAACGATTTCCGCTTCGTGTTCGCCGACCCCAACCGGCACAAGGAACTGCTGGCGCGGGCGCTGAAGGGGGAACCCATCCTCAACGAGGAGGCGGAACTCATCCTCGGCGACGGGTCACGCGTCTGGGTCTCGATTTCGATGCAAAAGCGCATGTTCGACGGGCAGGAAGCGGCCCTGACCTGGCTCTACGACGTCACCGCCTTGAAGGAAAAGACCGAGGCGGTGGAGCGCGCGCGGGCGGAGGCCGAACGGGCCAACCGCGCCAAGTCGGACTTCCTCGCCAACATGAGCCACGAAATCCGCACCCCGATGAACGCGGTCAAGGGGATGCATTACCTGCTCCAGCAGACGCCGTTGAACGACCAGCAACGGGATTACCTGGAAAAAGCCGACAACGCCGCCCATTCCCTGCTGGTCGTCATCAACGACATCCTGGATTTTTCCAAGATCGAGGCGGGCAAGATCGAAATCGAGGCGATCGAGTTCCAGCTCGGCGAGGTGATGCAGCGCCTGGGCGACGTCGTCGGCGGCATCACCAGCAAGAAGAACATCGAACTCGTGTTCGCGGTTCCGCCCGACACCCCGGAGATTTTGGTGGGGGACCCGTCGCGGCTGGGGCAGATCCTGCTCAACCTCACCAACAACGCGCTCAAATTCACCGAGACCGGCTCGGTCACGGTGTCGGTGTCGGTGGTCGACGCGGCCTATGACCGGGCGGAACTGCGGTTCTCCGTCCGGGACACCGGAATCGGCATGACCCAGGAACAGATCGGCAAGCTGTTCAAGGCGTTCAGCCAGGCCGACACCTCCACCACCCGCCGCTTCGGTGGAACCGGCCTCGGCCTGACCATCAGCAAACAGCTCGCGGAAAAGATGGGCGGCGGCATCGGCGTGACCAGCGAGCCCGGCAAGGGCAGCGAGTTCTTTTTCACCGCGAAGTTCGGCCGGGGGGCGGAGAGCCGGACCTATGTGTCCCCGGTGGACCGGCTGTCCGGCAAGCGGGTCCTAGTCGTGGACGATCATCCCGCCTCCCGCGAGGCCCTGTGCGAGACCCTCGCGCGGTTCGGCATGAACGTGACGGCGGCCGAAAGCGGCCGGGCGGCGCTGGTCGAAATGACGGTGGCGAGCACGACCGGAGAGACCCCCTTCGACGTGATCCTGCTGGACTGGGACATGCCCGGATTGGGCGGGGCGGAACTGCTCGGCCACATCCGCTCCAATTCCGGCCCCACCCCGATTCCGCTGGCGTTGATGGCCACGCCCTTCGGCCAGGAGAGCGCGCAGAAGGATTCGACGGCCTTCGATCCGGAAGGTCTGCTGATCAAACCGATCGTTCCGGCGGCGCTCCTGAACGCCATGCTCGACGCCCTGGGCCAGGAAACCCGGCATCAGAAGCGCGAAAAGGGCAAGCACCACGCGGGACCGCAGAACCGTCTGGCGGGCCGGCAGATCCTTCTCGCCGAGGACAACGAGATCAACCAGGAAATCGCCCGCGCCATCTTCACGGACGAGGGAGCCACCGTCCGCGTCGTCGGGGACGGCGTCGGAGCCGTCTCCGCCGTCGAGGCCGCCCCCGATTTCTTCGACGTGGTGCTGATGGACGTGCACATGCCCGTCATGGACGGAAAGGAAGCGACCCGGCGGATACGGGCCAATCCGGCCACCGCCGCCGTGCCGATCCTGGCCATGACCGCGAGCGTCATGGATCACGAGCGCCAGGAATGCCTCGCGGTCGGGATGAACGACCATATCGCCAAGCCGGTCGACGTCGTCCAGGCCATCGCCACCATGAACCGCTGGATGCGCCCGCGCGAGGGGGGGGACGCCGCCGCCGGGACCGCTGCCGCCCCGCCGCCGCCGCCGCCCAGCGACAAGATTCCCCTCGATCTGCCCGGATTCGACATTCCCGCCGCCTTGATGCGGGTGAACGGCAACGAGAAACTGCTGCACAGGCTGCTGGTGTCCTTTGCCCACAACAACGCGGACCTGCCCGCGCGCCTGCGCGCGGTCCTGGACCTGGGCGACCTCGACGCCGCGTTCGGATTGGTGCATGCGGTGAAGGGATCGGCGGGCAACCTTGGGGCCACCCAGATGTTCAAGGTCGCGGAGGCGTTCCAGACCGCGCTGACGACGCGGGACACGAACAGCTTTCCCACCCACTTCGAGGCGTTCCGGAAACGGATGGCCGAGGTTGTCGACACCCTTGCCTGTCTGGAGCCCGCTTCCCCGCCCGCCGCCACCGTCGCCGTTCCGCCCGCCGCGTGGAGCATCGACGGCGATCAACTGGAACAACTCGCCCGCGACAGCCTCCATCTGGTCGAACTGATGAAGAAGCGGAGCATGGGCTCGATCGGGCTCGCCGACGAAATCAAGCCCCGCCTACAGGGGGGAGGCTTCGACGCCGAGGTTCAGGTCATCGAGTCGGCCTTGACCGTGCTTGATTTCAAGAAGGCGGGCGAGGCCGCCCAGACCCTGGCCGACAAGCTGAACCAGCGCCTCGCGGAGCTGGAGAAAGCCTAACCCTGAAGAACTGGCCTTGATGCCTGGAGAGGGATAGGTAATATCCTTGCGACCATGCTGAATCTGGATCATCTCCGCGTTCTTGTCGTCGAAGACAATCCCCATATGGGGATGCTGATCCGGATTGTCCTCAAAACCCTGGGGATCGGCAACGTCACCCTCGCCGACGACGGCTCCGACGCCTTCAAGTTCATTCGCGAGCTGAACGTCGATCTCGTCATCACCGACTGGAACATGACGCCGCTGGACGGGATCGACTTGGTGCGCCTCATCCGGACCGGCAAGGACAGCCCGGACCCCTATCTGCCGGTCATCATGCTGACCGGCCACACCGAGGCCAGCCGGGTGTTCGAGGCGCGGGACGCCGGCGTGGACGAATTCTGCATCAAGCCGTTCTCGGCCCGGTCGCTGTATCTGCGCATCGAGGCCGTCATCATGAGGCGCCGGCCCTTCATCAAGTCGAAGGGCTATTTCGGTCCCGACCGCCGCCGGCGTCAGTTGCCGGATTTCGCGGGCAAGGAACGCCGCAAGCCGGACCCGCCGAAAGTCCAGCACCTGAAGGAAGAGCCGATCGTTCTCGAAGCCCCGGCCGCGCCGAAACCGAAGCCGGAGCCTCCCCCCAAACCGGAGCCTCCTCCCAAACCGAAGCCGCCGCCGGAGCCGGAGCCGGTCGTGGACCCCCGCGCCTCGTCCCAGGCCGA
>JADGDA010000011.1 GCA_015228695.1 Alphaproteobacteria bacterium | reverse complement strand
CTGGGTCCCCGGAAAGTCCAAGAACTTTCCGGGGACCGTATGATTACTGCTCGCGGAGCGGCGCTTTCCGTTCGGCCTCCACGGTGTCGAAGCTTTCGCGCAGATAGGGCAGTTTCGACAGGGCCTCGATCGGGGTGGACAGCTTGCGCCGCCAGTTCGGGTACTGGTCCACGGTCCCCGGCAGGTTGAGCTGGGTAGTCTCCACGAGAAGATCGTCCAGATTGACCATCATGAACCGCGACGCGGACCGGCCCAGGAACCGGTGCACGGCCAGAATCAAGGCCTGAAGACGGTGCTCGTCCGTGGTCGGCGCCAGCGGGACATCGGGCGGGTATAATCCCTGATCGACCAGGGCCGCCGAAAGAAGCTCCCGGTCCGCGGCGCGTTCGTCGAGCAGGGACTGGGGCGTCTGATCCTCTCCCAGCAATCCGAGTTCGTTCTTCAGGTCCAGGTCCTTGCCCAGCCAATAACCCGCGATGGTCGGAAGGTCGTGGGTCGAGGCGGTGGCCAGCGCGAGGGGCGGATAGGCAATGGGCCGCATGAACAGGCCGTTGGGATAGCGCTCGAAGAACAGCACCCGATAGGACAGGATGCCCTCGGCGGTCATGCGTTCCCGGAAGCTGGGGGGGACGGTTCCCAGGTCCTCGCCGATCACGAAGCAGGCGTTGCGGTGGCTTTCCAGGGCGACGATGCCGAGCAGGTCGTCGAAGGGGAAATGGACATAGGCTCCATCCGCCGCCTTGCCCTCGGCGGGGATGAGGTAGAGGTGCATCAGCGCCATGACGTGGTCGATCCGCAACGCTCCCGCATGGCGCATGGCGGCGCGCACCACGGCGATGAAGTCGGCGTAGGCGTTTTCCTGCATCCGCATGGGGTTGAAGGGGGGAATGCCCCAATCCTGGCCGTTGGCGTTGAATTGATCCGGCGGCGCGCCGACGCGGGCCGCCGCGAAGGCCTTCTGGTGACCCCAGACGTCGGACCCTTGCGGGTCGACGCCGACCGCCAAATCCAGATACAGCCCGACCGCCATTCCCTTGGCGGCGCACTGGTCGGTCACCGCGTTCAGTTGCCGGTCGGCCTCGAATTGCAGGTACATGTGATAGGAGACGCGATCCTCGTTCTCCTTGGCGAAGGCCGCGACCTCCGGGGTGTTGGGATGGCGCAGGGCCTCCGGCCAGGACCTCCAGGTACGCCCCTCGTGGGCGTCGCAGATGGCCTGATAAATGGCGAAGCGCCGCAGCGGAATGCCCTTTTCGGCAATGAAGGTCTCATAGGCCTTGCGGCGCGGATCGCGCTTCTTGCCCGCCGGATGTTCCGCCTGGAAATAGGCGTGGAGCATCTCCAGCACCTCCCCCTTCAGGGAGGCGACCGCCGGATAGTCCACCATGGCGGTGGCGCGGGCGGCTTGCAGGCGCTTTTTGAATTTGGCCGTGGCGACATGCTTTTTGGCTTTGTCGCATTTGGCGAATTCGGGAATGGCCGTCACGTCGATGTACAGCGGGTTCAGGAACAGGCGGCTGGAAGGCGAGTACGGACTCGCATGCAGCGGGTTGTTGGGGAACAGGGAGTGCAGGGGATTGACGCCGATGGACGAGACGCCCATGGCCCCCAGGGTCGCGGCCAGGGACTTGAGGTCGCCGAAGTCTCCCATGCCCCAATTGGTGTCGGAGCGGAGCGAATAGAGATGGACGGCAACACCCCAGCGCCGCTCCCCTCCGCCCAGCCAGTCGGGCAGATACGAGCGCCCCGGAGCCACGACCACGGTCCCGGAAATCTCCTTGTCGCCGTCGCGGAGACCGAGGGTGTGATACCCGTCGGGAATCGTGTCGGGAAGGATCAATCGGACCCGGACCAGGGTCTTTCCCTTGTATTCGTGGGTCTCCTCGGGGGGCAGGCTGCTGGGGAGAACATGTCCGTCCAGGGTGGAGCCGTCCTCCGTGGACAGGGTCCAGGTCAGGCGCCGGCCCGCCACATCGGTGGGGAGGGTCATCGCCACGGCCAGCGGCTTGCCGCGCCGCAGCACCGACACCATCGGAATCCACCGCTCCCAGGCCCGTTCCTCCTGGGCGCGCAGGGTTTTCTCGATGGCCGCGTCGGAACCGACGTCCAGGCCCATTCCGGCCATCAGGGCGCGTTTCGTCTCCGGACTGGCCTCATTGCAATGCCCGAAGATGTCCCAGAACGCCGGCTCGATGCCGACGAGGTCGGCCAACCGATTGATGCCGACGAGGTCGGCCAGTTGATTTAAGACTTCCCCTTGCTCCATGGACGGATCCTCTTTCTCTTGCTTGTTTTGGGAGGTGTTTTCGGGCTCGTCTTCGTCCGGGCGCGGGCCGGCTTGCGGGCGCGGACGGGCGCGGGTTCGGGCGGTGCCGTCTCCACCTCCGCGGCGCGGCGGGTGCGCGAGGAGCGGTCCTTCGTGCGCCGGTCGCAGACCAGCAATGCGAACGAACGGCTTTCCAGCGGATAAATATCGGAGGCCAGGAAAATCTTGGAGGTTCCGATCGCGTCCGGGTGGGCCGTATCGAAGATGCAGCTCCAGCGCTCTCCCATGTGAGCCTCGGGAAGGCGAAAGTCGATCCGTCCGTCGTGGGCGTTCATCAGGATGATGAAGTGATCCTCCCGCGACGGGGTTCCGTCGGCCGACCGGGTGCCGTTCGCGATCCCGCCCAGGTGGAAACCGAGGCAGCGGACGAAGGGGGCCATCCATTCCTCATCCGCCATCTCGTCTCCGTTGACGGAAAGCCAGGTGATGTCCTTTACGCCCTCGTCCAGCGAGGTGATGCCACGGAAGAACCGGGTGCGCCGGAACAACGAATGGCCACGGCGCAGCCGCAGCAGCATCTTGGTGAAGTTCAGCAATGCCTGATCGTCGGGGTTGGACAGGCTCCAGTCGATCCAACTGATCTCGCTGTCCTGGCAATAGGCGTTGTTGTTTCCCTTTTGCGTCCGCCCCATCTCGTCGCCGGCGACGAGCATGGGGACGCCCTGGGACAAAAGGAGAGTCGCCAGCAGATTGCGTTTTTGCCGTTCCCTCAGGGTCTTGATCGCGGGGTTCCGGGTCGGTCCCTCCTCGCCGCAGTTCCAGCTCAGATTATTGTTGGTGCCGTCCCGGTTGTCCTCGTGATTGGCCTCGTTGTGCTTCGAATTGTAGCTGACGAGGTCGTTCAGGGTGAATCCGTCGTGGGCGCAGATGAAATTGATGCTGGCCTGGGGCTTGCGGCCATCGTGGTTGAAGATGTCGCTGGAGCCGGTCATCCGGGTCGCCATGTTGGGAACGCAGCCCCCGTCGCCGCGCCAGAAACCGCGCGCGGCGTCGCGGAACCGGTCGTTCCACTCGGACCATCCGGGCAGAAACGCACCCAATTGATAACCGCCGAGACCGATATCCCAGGGTTCGGCGATCATCTTGGCGCGGGACAGCACCGGGTCCTGGAGCACGGCGGTCAGAAACCCCGAATTCTGGTCGAATCCATGCGGGGTGCGGGCCAGGGACAGGGCCAGATCGAAGCGGAACCCGTCCACATGCATCTCCTCGACCCAGTAACGGAGCGAGTCCATGACCATCTGAAGCACGCGCGGATGGGACAGGTTCAAGGTGTTGCCGCAGCCTGTATGGTCCAGGTAGTAACGGGGATTGTCCGGGACGGAGATGTAGTAGCTGGCGTTGTCGATGCCCTTCAGCGAGAAGGACGGCCCCATGTGGTTGCCTTCGGCGGTGTGGTTGAAGACCACGTCCAGGATCACCTCGATTCCCGCCTCGTGGAAGGAGCGGACCATCTGGCGGAATTCCTCGATTTTTCCGCTTCCGAGGTAACTTTGCTGGGGCGCGAGAAAGGCGTAGGGGTTGTAGCCCCAATAGTTCCTGAGGCCGATCCGGGTCAGGTGCTCCTCGTCCACGAACGGAAACACCGGCAACAGCTCGATGGCGGTGACGCCCAGACCGTTGAGGTGGTCCAGGATCGGCTTGGAGGCAAGGCCGGCGAAGGTGCGGCGGAGGTTTTCCGGCACCTCGGGGTGGCGGGCGGTCATGCCGATGACGTGGGCCTCATAGATCACCGTGTCGGCCCAGGGCGTGTTCGGCCGGGTCTCCTCGCGCAGGCGGGACGCAGGGGGAACGACCACGCATTTCGCCATGTAGCGGGCATTGTCGCGGCGGTCGAAGGACAGGTCCTCGCGGGTGCTGTCGGTCCGGAAGGCGAAGTGGGTCGAGTGGGGGGTGATCTCCCCGTGAAGGGCGCGGGCGTAGGGATCGATCAGAAGTTTGTTGCCGTTGAAGCGGTGGCCCAGCGCCGGCTCATAAGGGCCGTAAACGCGGTACCCGTACAACTGCCCGGGGCTCGCATCGGGAAGATAGCCGTGCCAGACCTGGTCCGTATACTCGGGAAGTTCGAGTCTTTCCTCCTCGCGTTTTCCCTGCGAATCGAACAGGCAGAGTTCGACCTTTTCCGCATGGGCCGAAAACAGCGCGAAGTTGACTCCCTTTCCGTCCCACGTCGCTCCCAGCGGATAGGGAACGCCGGACCCCATGGCCCGGCCTTGACCTTGCGACATCCTCCCCGACCCCTTTATTCGCGCCTGATTTTCGGCGCTTTTTTTTCAGCGCGCGGGCGCCTTGTCCGGCGCCCGCGCACCGATCTTAGCCCTGCGTCGGCCGTAAAACAACGCCCGCAAGCGGCGGCAGCGTCAAGGACAGGGACCATGCGTGGCCGTGCATGGGGATTTCATCCGCCAGCACCGCACCGCCGTTGCCCATGTTGCTTCCGCCGTAGATCTCGGAATCGGAGTTGAAGACCTCGGCATACAGGCCGGGAAGGGGAACGCCGACACGGTAGAACTCGCGCGGGGCCGGGGTGAAGTTGCAGATGACGATGACGACATCGTCGTGGTTCTTGCCCCGGCGCAGGTAGGACAGGATGCTCTGGTCATGGTCGTGGCAGTCGATCCAGGCGAACCCGTCGCTCTCGCAGTCCTTCTCATGCAGGGCCGGGGTGGCGCGGTAGAGGTGGTTCAGATCGCGGATCGCCGCCTGCGCGCCGCGATGGACCGGGTATTGAAGCAGCGACCAGTCCAGGCTGCCGTCGTGGTTCCATTCCCACGAGACCCCGAACTCGGACCCCATGAACAGCAATTTCTTGCCCGGCTGGGTGTACATGAAGGCGAAGTAGAGGCGCAGGTTGGCGAACTTCTGCCACTCGTCGCCCGGCATACGGCCGATCAGGGACCCCTTGCCGTGCACGACCTCGTCGTGGGAAATGGCCAGGACGAAGTTTTCGTGGAACGCGTACAGAAGGCCGAAGGTCAGATCGTCGTGGTGGAAGCGGCGATAGATGGGGTCGAGCGACATATAGCGCAAGGTGTCGTGCATCCACCCCATGTTCCACTTGAACCCGAAACCGAGCCCGCCCAGATAGGTCGGACGCGACACCATGGGCCACGCCGTGGATTCCTCGGCGATGGTGAAGGCGCCCGAGTGCTGGGCATAGACCATCTCGTTGGTGCGCTTCAGGAAGGCGAGGGCGCCCAGGTTTTCGTTGCCGCCGTACTCGTTGGGAATCCACTCGCCCGCCTGGCGGCTGTAGTCCAGATAGATCATCGACGCCACGGCGTCCACCCGCAGGCCGTCGATGTGGTACTGCTCCATCCAGAACAGGGCGTTGGACAGCAGGAAGTTGGCGACCTCGGAGCGGCTGTAGTTGTAGATCAGAGTGCCCCAGTCGCCATGGCGTCCCTGGCGCGGGTCGCTGTGCTCGTACAGATGGGTTCCGTCGAAGAAGCCGAGGCCGTGGGAATCCTCGGGAAAGTGCCCGGCGACCCAGTCGAGGATGACGCCGATGCCGGCTTCATGGCAACGGTTCACCAGATAGCGGAAATCGTTCGGTTCGCCGAACCGGCAGGTGGGGGCGAACAGGGCGATCGGCTGATACCCCCACGATCCCTCGAACGGATGCTCGCTGACCGGCATCATCTCGATGTGGGTGTAGCCCAGGTCCTTGACGTAGGAGACGAGTTCGTCGGCCAGTTCCCGGTAGGTGAGGGAGCGGTTGCCCTGCTCGGGGTTGCGCCGCCACGAGCCCAGATGAACCTCGTAGATGCTCATGGGCGCGTTGCGGGTGCTGCGGTCGGTGCGGGTGTGCATCCATTCCTGATCGGTCCACTGGTAGCCGGACAGGTCGTAGACCTTCGAAGCCGTCTGCGGCGCGCGCTCGGCGTGGAAGGCGTAAGGGTCGGCCTTGAGCGGCATCAGGTTGCCGCCGGGGCCGCGGATCTCGAACTTGTAGTGGGAACCGACCGTGGCTCCGGGGATGAACATTTCCCAGACGCCGCAGCTATGGTGAACGCGCATGGGATTGCGGCGTCCGTCCCAGTCGTTGAAGTCGCCGATCACGCTGACGCGGCGGGCGTTCGGAGCCCAGACCGCGAAGGAGACGCCCTTCACCCCCTCGAAGACGGCGGGGTGGGCGCCCAGCTTCTCGTAGCTGCGGATGTGGGTTCCCTCGGCCAGAAGGTACTGGTCCATCTCGCCCAGGACCGGAGGGAAGCGGTAAGCGTCCTCCACGTCCATCGAGCCGCCACCCCAGAAATGGAGGCGCAGGCGATAGGCGAAACGTTCCTTGGTTTTCGGAAACTCGGCGACGTAAACCCCGTCCTGGTGAATGCGGACCATCTCCGCCATCACGTCGCCGGTCGCGTAATCCACGACCTCGGCCCGCAGGGTGTGGGGCAGGAAAGCCCGGATGACGATGCCGCCGGATGGACCCATCTGGTGGGGGCCGAGAACAGAGAACGGGTCGGAGTGGTCCGAATTGACGAGTGCCAAAACGTCGCCGTCAATTACTTGGTGCTTCATGGTCGAATACCATCCTCTACATTTTGATCCGTGCCGGATCGATTCTTAAACCGTATCGTCGGGTTGCGCATATCCCGGGGCATCCCTATCGGACGCCGACGCGGGAGGGGGCTCGGGAGGCGGGCCGAAGGGACGTCCGCCCACCCAGGGGCCTTGTCCCCAGGGGCCTCGTCCTCGTGGCCGATGTCCTCACGCCGCCCCGCAAATCACCCGCAATCAGGAGGCTCCCCGCTCGGCTCCGTATCCCGAAACCGATCCGGACGCCGACGCCTCAACGGAGCGGTCCGCTCGAACTGGCCCGGGGTCGAACCGGCCCAGGGCCCGCGGGAACGACGGCCAGCCGTCCCACTTGTGCAGGCAACCCGCATCCAGGCCGGCGCGGAAGCCCGCGCCCCGTGTCTCGAAACCCCGTGTTCCAGGTCCCCGCCTAAGCCTTGGCCGTCTTCGCGCCGGAAGCGGGGGACGATTTCGTGGACGACTTCGCCGCCGGCTTGGCGGCGGCCTTCGTCGCGGCCGGCTTCTTTGCGTCGGGCTTCGGGGCGGGTTTCTTCGCGTCGGGCTTTGGGGTGGGCTTCGGGGTGGGCTTCGCGCTCACCGAAGGGGCCACGGTATGGGGAAAAAGCTCTCCGGTCTGTTCCTGCGACACCAGGGCCTCGGCCCGGAACCAGTACTCCATGTCGCGGCCATGACTGCATCCCTCGGCCTCCCAGAGCTGGTAGGCCTTTTCGCGGATACGCTCCAACAGTTCCATGCCCATGCTGATCGTTTCCATGCTGTTTGTCCCGGTCGCTCGCGGCGGCCGCGTGACCATCCCCGTGAATAGACTGAAACTTTGCCCATGAAGCAAGATAAAGTTTGACTATCGCTTCCGCTTCATCGCTTAAACCAAAGCTGAAATCGGTCCGCACGACTGTAAACAGGGGGGCGCGGGACGGGGCTATATCCTGGAAAGCCGTGGAATCGGTGGTTGTTTTTAATCACCGCCGGTTTTTTCGCGGGGCCGTCGCCCGGAAGAAAAATACATGAAACAAACGTTTGGCAAATTGCCTCTCCGTAAGGGCCGGAGGACGGAAATGGCGCATTCGTCACGGCGGAATCAGGATGGAATCGGGCGAATCGGACGTCGGGAAAATTTCCTTTTAAGATATTTATGTAAATATATCGCCATTTGCGCGCAGAACAAAAACGATGGTTTGGTCTGCGCTCGTCAAGTCAACGGAAGCCCCGTTGCAGATGCCCGCGAAGTCGGGTAACCGGATCGTCTTCGGCGGGAAAACGGGATGTCGGCGGCGGCGTCATGTGTGGAATGGGGGGGATGGGAATGGATCGGATCGAGTGCGCGGTGATCGGGGCCGGGGTGGTGGGATTGTCCGTCGCGCGGGCGCTGGCGCTCGCCGGGCGGGAGGTCGTGGTTCTGGAGGCCGCCGACGCCATCGGGACCGGAACCAGTTCGAGGAACAGCGAGGTCGTGCACGCCGGGATCTACTATCCGCAGGACAGCCTGAAGGCGCGGTTGTGCGTGGAAGGGCGCAAGGCTCTGTACCGGTACTGCGAGGCCCGGTCGATCCCCCACCGGCGCTGCGGGAAACTGATCGTCGCGACGGACGGGGAGCAAGTCCCCGCCCTGCGCGCCCTCGCCGACAAGGGCAGGGCCAACGGGGTGGACGATCTCGTCTGGCTGAGCGGGGAGGAGGCGTGGGCCATGGAACCGGCGCTTCGTTGCGTCGCGGCCCTCCATTCGCCCTCCACCGGGATCATCGACAGCCACGCCCTGATGCTGTCGATCGAGGGCGAGGCGGAGAGTCTGGGGGCCGTCATCGCCTTCCGCAGCCCGGTGAGGGGGGCCGCCGTGGGCGGGGAAATCGTGCTCGAAGTGGGGGGACAGGAAACGGAGCTTTCCTGCCGGGTGGTGGTGAACAGCGCGGGTCTGTGGGCGCCGGATCTGGCGCGGCGGTTCCGGGGGCTCGATCCCGCCCTGGTCCCCCCCGCGTTTCTCGCCAAGGGGAATTATTTCACCCTGAGCGGGCGGGCGCCGTTCACGCGCCTGATCTATCCCATTCCCGAGCCGGGAGGTCTGGGGGTGCACCTCACCCTCGATCTGGGGGGGCAGGCGCGCTTCGGCCCGGACGTGCAATGGGTCGAGGACATCGACTATGGCGTCGACCCGGAGCGGGGGCGGGGGTTCGCCGCCGAAATCCGCCGCTACTGGCCGGGGATCGAGGACGGGGCCTTGCAACCGGGGTACAGCGGCATCCGGCCCAAGATCAGCGGTCCCGGAGAAGCGGCCCGGGACTTCATGATCCAGGGGCCGGCCGACCACGGCGTTCCGGGGCTCGTCAACCTGTTCGGCATCGAAAGCCCGGGGCTCACGTCGTGCTTGGCCTTGGGGGAGTATGTGGCCGGACTGGTTCCGTAGGCGGCTCGGCCGCCCGCAGGGTGAAGCGGAACGTGGCTCCCTCGCCGGGCGAGGACTCCACCCATATCCGTCCGCCGAGGCGCTCGACGACCCGCTTGCAGATGGCGAGCCCGATGCCCGTCCCCTCGTAGGCGGTTCGGGAATGGAGCCGCTTGAAGATCATGAAGATCTGCTCCGAGTATTGGGGGTCGAAGCCGATCCCGTTATCCTTCACCGCGAACAGCCATTCGTGGCGCCGGTATTCGGCCGAAACCCGGATCTCGGGACGCCGCCCCGGGGCGCGGTATTTGATGGCATTGCCGATCAGGTTCAGAAAGACCCGCGCGAGCGGGTCCGGCGCCGCCATCACCTTGGGGAGGGGGCCGATGTCGACCACCGCGTCGGCCTCGCGCAACGCGGGGCCCAGATCGAGGAGAACGCTCTTCACGACGCCGGCGCAATCGGTGGGAACCGGCGTCTCCGTCTCCGGCGCGACGCGGGAGAAGGCCAGAAGCCCACGGATCAGCGCCCCGGCGCGCTTCGCGCCGCCAACGATGAAACCGAGAAATTCCCGCCCCTCGGCGTCCAGCACCTGTCCGTAGCCGCGTTCGAGGAGTTGGGCATAGCTCGTCACGCTGCGCAACGGCTCCTGGAGGTCGTGGGAGGCGACGTAGGCGAACTGCTCCAACTCGGCGTTGGACTGCCGGATCTGCTCCTCCATCTTCTTGAGGGCGGAGATATCCTGAAGCACCGCGAACAGATAATCCGGGGACCCGTCGGGCTTGCGGCGGAGGCGGGCCGACATGATGGTGTGAACCACCTCGCCGTCCTTGCGCAGAAACCGCTTTTCCATGGAATAGCCGTCGACCTCGCCGGCCAGAAGGCGCTCGAACTGGGCCACGTCGGGGGCCAAGTCCTCCGGATGGGTCAATTCGGCCCAGGTCAGGGTGACGATCTCGCCGTGATCGTACCCCAGCATCCGGCAGAGTTCGTCGTTGACCCGGACCCAGCCCTTTTCGATCGAAGTCTCGGCAAAACCGACCATTCCCATCTCGAAATAGGTTCGGAACCGGGCTTCGCTCTCCGCGAGCCGCTGTTCGGCCAACCGCCGCTCGGCGACCTCGGCCTGGGCGGCCTGGGCGGCGCGGTGCGCGCTCTGCGCTTTCGACATGGCCCAGTAGGCCGCCGCCGCCGCCGCGACGCCGTAAAGCAGCACCAGCTCCTCGGCCAGGAAATCGGCTTCCGTTCCATAGCGGCGGATGAGGAACTGTTCGTTGGCGCTCAGCGCCTGCCACAGGGCGATCGCGACCGTAAGGAGGCAGATTCCGACGACGGCGGGCAGCCATCCCGCCATTTCGTTCGTTTCCGCGCGGTCGGACTCCCATGCGTGGACGATCAGGCCCGTCCCCAGAACCACGAACGCGGCGGAGGTGTGAACCGCCATCCGGGTCAGATTGCCCCAGCCGTAAGCGGTTTCCATTCCCACGAGGTAGCCGGAGAGGGCGACGGCCCCGAGGCTTGCCGTCAAGGCGCCCAGCAGCCCCTGAACCGCCCTGCGTCTGGAGAAGAAACGGGAGGCTCCGGACACGGCCATCCCGGTCCCGGAAAGGAGAAAGCAAAGGGCGGTGTTGGGCGCCATGCGGCCGGGGTGGGACGTGGCCTCGGTGATGTAGGAGGTCATGAACATCTCATCGATGCCCAGGTCCACCCCCAGGCCGTATTCGGCAAGGGTGACCGTTCCGATCAAGGCCATCACCAGACCCAGGGCCTGGGTCAGGCCCGGCCGCGACTCGGAAAGGGCGATCAGGCCCGCGCCCCCCAGCAGGAAGCCGAGGGCGGTATTGTACTGCATGGGGACCAGATCGGGTGAAAGCTGAACCATCTCCGGGCTATGGATGTGCCAGCCGATGAGCACCAGGAGGCCCGCGAGAAGGACCAGCGCCCCCGCGCCCAACGAGATCGGCTTTGTCACGGCCGAGAGCGGCCTTGTCATGGCCCGTCCCGGCCCTGTCATGGCTCATTGTGGCCCAGCATGGGGTGTCCGCGCGTCATCGCGGCGCACAATAACATCCTCTCCGCGGCGGGTAAAGTTCCCGTGCGGGCCGTCCCGCGAGCAGAGTTGGAATTTGATGAACTCCAGAATGCGCAGTGGGAGACCAGCGGACAAAAAAGTCCTTGACGTTCGACAATCCGAGGATAGAAAGTCGGGGACGATGGGCTGGGGGGGCGAGTGCTGGACCTGGATTGACTCGGGATCGAACCGGGGGTTGTCGGGGGGGGCGCGTCACGGCCCGTACACACGCAATGTGAGGAAGGGGTGCGTATGACTGCCATGTCCGCGACCAATCACCATCCCGCAACCGCGCACGCCCATCATTGGGAAGTGTCGGTCGCTCCGATCGCCGCGGTTTTCGGCGTGTTTTTCCTCGTTCCGATGGCGTTTTCCGCCTATTTCGTCTACAACAGCCCCCTTTTGGCGATCATTTTCGCCGGGATCGGCGTGCCCTTGCTGCTGTTCGGCGTCGCGAAATGGGTGAGCGAGGGGATGGTGTACAAGCCGCTCATGGAGGGCTTGTCGTCCAGTGCCGGTCTGCCGGTGTTCATCGTTTCGGAAATCTTCATCTTCCTGGCGCTGTTCGCCACCTATTGGACGCTGCGTCTCAGCGCCGATGTCTGGCCGCCGGCCGGGACTCCGCACATGCCGGCGCTGCTGCCGCTGATCATGACGGTTCTGCTGGTCAGTTCCTCGGTCACCATCCACATCGGCGAGGAGAAGCTGGAGCACGGGGACGTCGCCGGCTTCCGGTCGTGGCTGCTTCTGACCCTCCTTCTCGGCGGGCTGTTCCTGGGCTGCACGGTTTATGAGTACGCCCATCTGGCCGAGCAGAACTTCGTCCCGAGCACGAATGCGTTCAGCACGGCGTTCTTCTCCATTACCGGCTTCCATGCGTCCCACGTCCTTGTCGGGCTGGCGGCGTTCGTGGCGGTGCTGGTGCCGGCCCTCGGCGGGCGCACCAACAAGTATCTGGTCACCGGGGTGTCGATTTACTGGCACTTCGTCGATATCGTCTGGTTCTTCGTCGCGTCCCAGATCTACTTCTGGTAACCGGAGGTTGGCGGGGGCGGGACGCATGCGGGGCCTGGGCGCCATTCTGGCGGTCGCCGTTCTGACGTTGCTCGGCGGCGTCGGGGTGGCCGGAGCCCAGTACCCCCGTGAACCCGAGTCGGAGATCGATCCGAATCTCTTCCGGATCGACGAGAAGTCCGCTCTCGGGGTCAAGCTCGATGCGGACCTCCCGCTGGTCGATCAGGAGGGGCGCGGGTTCCGGCTGGGCGATCTGCTCGGCAAGCCGTTGGTCGTCGTCCTGGCCTATTACCGCTGCGACGGGACCTGTTCGGTGGTCAATCGCGACCTGAAGAATGTGCTGGCCGACGTGCGGCGGATGGAGATGGGGCGCGACTACCGGGTCCTGACGATCACCTTCGACAAGAACGATAACCAGGAGACGCTGGCGAAATTCCGTCAAGGTCTCGAATTGCCGGACAAGTGGCTCAAGGAATGGACGTTCGCCCTGCCCGGGGATCAAGGTGCCTTGCGCCGCATGACCGACAGCATCGGCTACAAGTACTTCTGGTCGCCGCGCGACAAGACGTTCTTCCACCCCGGTGTCTACGTCGTGTTGTCGGGGGAGGGGCGGGCGTCGCGGTTTCTGTACAGCACGGCGACGTCGGCCCGCGATCTGGAGTTGGCGTTGATCGACGCCCAGGCGGGGCAAATCGCCGAGCCGAGGGACATCATCAATTTTGCGGTCAGTTTATGCTATAGCTACAACTACAAGGAGGGGCGGTACACCATCAACATTCCCCTGTTCGTGGGATTGGGTGCGTTGGTGTTCGGCGTTTTGGCCCTCGTGGTCTCGGTAGTGGGGTACCGCTGGTACAAGAGGAAGGAGAGGACGGCATGAATCGGTTTGAACGTTTGCTGACACTGTCGTTCGGGGCGGTGGCGTCCCTGGCGGCAGGGGCGGCGTCGGCTTCGGAGGCCGCCGGATACGGCGGGGGCGCCGCCGGAAGCGGGGGAGTGTCCGATCCTGCGGCCGGCTGGAACCATCTTTGGAACGAAGTGCTGATCGACATCACCGTCATCGGCGTGGTGTTCGGGGTCGCGGCGCTGTACATGCTGATCCGCTACCGGGCGAAGTCGCCCACCGCCGTGGGTCACGGGCCGAAGCTCAAGGGCGCGGCGGCGGTGGCCTTCGCCCTGGTGCCGGCGGCCATCTTCATGGCCGACGACTTCTTCCTGTCCGCCAAGGGCTGGACGCTGTGGAACATCTATCGCCGCGTGCCGCCCAATGCCCTGGAAATCAAGGTGACCGGGCACCAGTGGTACTACGAATTCGATTACGGCAACGGCGTCAACGTCGTCGCCATGCCGGGTTCGGACGATTACCTGCGGGTGCCGGTCGGCCGCCCGATCGTGATGCGGATGACGGCGGACGACGTGATCCATTCCCTCTCGCTGCCGCACTATCGGGTGAAGGAAGACATCATGCCCGGTCGCATGACCTATATCTGGTTCCTTCCGACCGAGGCCCGCAAGGACGTGGTCACCTGCACGATGTTCTGCGGCGACAACCACTCGCAGATGTGGACCAACATCGAAGCGATGCCGCCGGCGCAGTTCGAGGCGTGGTTGGCCAGTCAGAAGAAGCAGGCGCAGGGACAGCGCGCCGTTGAGAACAAGGGATGAGTGACACCATGGCGAGCAGTGGCTTCAACCTGAAAGAATGGATTTTCACAACCGATCACAAGCGGATCGGTATCCTGTACCTCATCGGTTCCATCGCGGCTCTCGCGGTCGCGGGACTGATGGCGTTGCTGATCCGCGCGGAGCAGTTCTCTCCGGGGATGCAGCTCATCAGCAACGGCGACACGTATAACAAGTGGCTGTACTTCCACGGCGCGGCGATGATCCTGGCGTTTCTGATCCCGGGGCTCACCGGCTTCCTGGCCAACTACGTGCTGCCGCTGATGATCGGGGCCAAGGACGTGGCGTTCCCGCGCATCAACGCCTTCAGCGTGTGGCTGTTCTTCGCCGCGATCATCATCGCCCTGCTGGGCTTCGTCGTTCCCGACGCGCCCGACATCATGTGGACCGGGTATCCGCCCTATTCGGTCAAGACGCCGGGCAACACCGCGTTCTATGTCTTCACGGTGCACCTGTTGGGCTTCTCCTCGATCCTGGGCGCGGTCAACTTCCTGGTCACCGTGATCTATCTGCGGGCTCCGGGAGTGACGTGGTTCAAGCTGAACATCTTCGTGTGGACGACCGTGGCCGCCTTCGTCATCCAGCTCGTCTTCATTCCGGTGCTGGCGGCGGCGGTGACCATGCTGCTGTTCGACAAGTACCTGGGCACCCACTTCTTCGATCCGGCCCAGGGCGGCGACGTGCTGCTCTACCAGAACCTGTTCTGGTTCTACTCCCACCCGGCCGTGTACGTCATTTTCCTGCCGGCGGTTGGTGTCCTGTTCGAGGTCATCAGCACCATGGGCAAGAACCGGGTCTTCAACTACAAGGCCGCCGTCTACGCCATCTGGGGCATCGTCGCGATCACCGGCGAGGTCTGGGTGCATCACCTCTACGTCGCCGGCATGCCGGACTGGATCCGGATCGGTCAGATGGTCACCACGCTGCTGATTTCGGTTCCGGTGGGCCTGATCCTGCTGTCGCTGTGGGGCACTCTGTACCGGGCCTCCATCACCTATAACACCGCCATGCTGTACGCGGCGGCCTGTCTGTTCCTGCTGCTGGTCGGCGGGCTGACCGGCATTCCGCTGGCGATGACGGTGGTGACGGTTCACCTCGCGGCGACGGCCTTCGTGCATGCCCATTTCCACTTCGTCATGGGCCTGTTCGCGGCGTTCTGCGTGTTCACCGGCGTGTACTACTGGTTCCCGAAGATGACCGGCCGCTTTGCCGACGGCAAGCTTGCGACCCTGAGCTTCTGGATCAACATGATCGGCGTCAACCTGACCTTCTGGCCGCTGTTCATCATCGGTGTCGATGGCATGCCGCGCCGTTACTACGACTACCCGCAGTTCCCTCAGTTCGAGTCCTATCATCACCTAGCCACCTACGGCGCCTACATCACTGCGGTGGGCATGCTCGGGATGATCGTCAACTGGGTGTATAGCGCGTTCGCCGGGCGCAAGGCTCCCGAGAACCCGTGGGGATCGGCGTCCCTGGAGTGGACCCACTGCCCGAGCCCGCCGGGACCCGGCAACTTCCCCGAGGACGTCGTGGTCTCCGAGGACTGGTCGCCGTACGAGTACGAGAACCGCCCGTCGGGTGCCCGTACCGCCACGGCTCCGGCCGAGTGATCCGGGGTTGACCGTCCGGGCGCCGTGATCCGGCGTCCGGACGCGCCTTTTTCTCCGCCGACACGCAGGCCCTGGCTCCCGCCAGGGTCTGCTTGTCTTTCAAGGGATAAGCCGATGGACGAACCGAACAAGCCCAAAATCAGCAAGTGGGTGGTCTTCCTGGGCCTGCTACTGCTCTCCGCCGCCGTCTTCGCCTCCCTGATCTACAAAGTGGGTCATTACGGCCCCTGAGGACGCCCGCCGCCGCGAATGTCGGTGAACCGGTCCGTCCCGGAGGGGCGGGGCATTCCCCTTTTCCGCTTTGTTTTGGGCGGGGCTTTGCTATGGTGGGCGCGGAGAATGGTGAAGGGGCGCGGGCAGTTGAAAATGGTCATGCAGCGGTTTGCTTTTGTGGTTCTGGTTCTCGCGGCGGTGTGGGCGCAGGCGTTTCCCGTGCAGGCGGCGCCGTCGGTGACGACGGCCGAGGCTTTCGTCAAGAGCCTTGCCGACAAGGCCATCAACGCGGTCGCCGAACCGGGAATCCCCGATGAGGAGCGCGCCCGCCGGTTCCGGGATTTGTTCACCACCTCGTTCGACGTCCCGGCCATCGGGCAATTCGTGCTCGGGCGCTATTGGCGCAAGGCGACGGAGCCCGAGAAGAAGGAGTTTCTGACCTTGTTCGAGGATGTCGCGGTTCTGACCTGGGCCGGCCGCTTCAAGGATTACAAGGGGCAGACGCTGACGGTGAAGGGCTCGAAACCGGGCAACGAGGGCGATATTCTGGTGGAGTCGTCCGTCGATCAGAAGGAAGGTCATCCCCTGTCGGTGGTTTGGCGCCTTGTGTCGGAGGAGGCGGGGTTCAAGGCCCGCGACCTCGTGGTCGACGGCGTCAGCATGGCGATCACCTATCGGTCCGAATACACCTCCGTGCTCCAGCGCGCGGGGGGCAAGATGGATGGCCTTTTGGGGGCGCTCAAGACCAAGGTCGCCCAGTTGCAGGAGGTCTCCGGTCCCGCCAAATAAGATCCGGTTCCGCTCCCCATGACAGGCTCTCCGCTGGACGTCTTGCGGTCCGTTTTCGGGTTCGAGTCCTTTCGCGGCCATCAGGCCGAGGTCATCGGCCACATGGTCGGCGGGGGCGACGCCCTGGTGCTCATGCCGACCGGCGGCGGCAAGTCGCTGTGCTTTCAGATTCCGGCCCTGTGCCGGGATGGGGTGGCGATCGTCGTGTCGCCGTTGATCGCCCTCATGCAGGATCAGGTGGAGGCCCTGCGCCAGCTCGGCGTGCGGGCCGCCGCCCTCAACTCCATGCTCGGGCCGGGCGAGGCGGTGGAGATCGAGCGCCGGATGCGCGGCGGAGAGCTGGACCTGGTCTACGTGGCCCCCGAGCGGCTGGCGGCCGACGGGTTCCTGACCCAGCTCGAACGTTGCCGTCTGGCCTTGTTCGCCGTCGACGAGGCCCACTGCGTGTCCCAGTGGGGCCACGATTTCCGCCCCGAGTATCTTCAGATCGCCCGCCTGTTCGAGCGGTTTCCCGGTGTTCCGCGCATCGCCCTGACCGCCACCGCCGACGGACCGACCCAACGCGATATCGTCGAGCGGTTGAACCTGGGGCGGGCCAGGGTCTTCGTCTCCGGGTTCGACCGCCCCAACATCCGATATCGGGTGGAGCCGAAGCGGAGCAGCGCCCGGACTCAGCTTCTCGCCTTTCTCGAAGCCGAACACGGGGGGGCCAAGGGGGGCGATGCCGGGATCGTCTATTGCCTGTCGCGCGGCAAGACGGAGGAAATCGCGGATTGGCTCCGTCGGCAGGGCTTCAACGCGCTCCCCTATCACGCCGGACTCGACAAGAGGGTGCGCGCCGCCCATCAGGACCGGTTCCTGAAGGAGGACGGTATCGTCATGGTCGCCACCATCGCTTTCGGCATGGGAATCGATAAGCCGGACGTGCGCTTCGTCGCCCACCTCGATCTGCCCAAGAGTATGGAGTCCTATTACCAGGAGACGGGGCGGGCGGGGCGTGACGGGCTGCCGTCCAACGCCTGGATGGCCTACGGACTCGAGGACGTGGCCAAGCTCCGGCATTTCATGGACGCATCCACCGCTCCCGAGCGTCAGAAGCAGATCGAACGGCAAAAGCTCGATGCCCTGCTCGGCTATTGCGAGACATCCCGCTGCCGGCGGCAGGTGCTGCTTGAGTATTTCGGCGATTCCCTGCCCGAATCCTGCGGCAACTGCGACACCTGCCTGGAGCCGGTGGAAACCTATGACGGGACCGTGGACGCCCAGAAGGTGCTGTCCTGCGTCTATCGGACCCAGGAAATGTTCGGGGCCGCCCATGTCATCGACGTCCTGTTGGGAGGCGACACCGAGCGCATCCGCAAATTCCACCACCAGCGCCTGTCCACCCATGGTATCGGCAAGGACCGGACGCGGGACGAATGGCGCTCCATCGCCCGTCAACTCGTCGCCATGGGGCTTCTGGTGGTTGACGTGGAAGGCCACGGAGGGCTGCGTCTCGGCTCCGAGTGCCGGGCGGTGCTGCGCGGGGAACGTTCCGTCGCCCTGCGCCGCGACACCGGGTTTGCGCGCCTGCGGAAACCCGACCGGGACAAGTCCGCGGCCAAGGGCAAGCCGCACGCCCTGGAGACGGCGGAGGACGAGGCCCTGTTTCAGGCTCTGCGCGCCCGCCGTCTGGAACTGGCGCGGCAACAGGGGGTTCCCCCCTATGTCATCTTCCACGACACGACCCTGGCCGCCATTGCTCGCGAACGCCCAAAATCGATTCAGGCCCTGTCGGGCCTTCCCGGCGTCGGTCAGGCCAAGCTTGAACGCTATGGTGCTGATTTTCTTCAAGTTGTGGCCTCCGCCTAAGGAGTAATCATAAAATAGCAGGCGAATTCCGCATGTTGCAGCGCAAATTGGAGTTATTATGACTTGCGTGAGGGCTCCGGCGCGGGTATAGTTCCGACCGTGGCGCGCGGGCGCCGGCTGTTTTTCACATGGAGCACGGGAAATTATGAGCGAAAGCAACGTGAACGTCCTGGTGGGACGCGAGGTCCCCGATTTCACCGCACCGGCGGTCATGCCGGACAATCAGATCAACGAGAACTTCAATCTTCGGTCGTATATCCGGGATTCGTACGGGCTGGTGTTCTTCTATCCGTTGGACTTCACCTTCGTGTGCCCGTCCGAGATCGTCGCCCACGATCATCGCCTGTCCGCGTTCGCCGAGCGCAACACCAAGGTGATCGGCATCAGCGTCGATTCCCACTTCACCCATCTGGCCTGGAAGAACACCCCGGTCAACAGCGGCGGTCTGGGCAACGTCCAGTTTCCGCTGGTTGCGGACCTGACCAAGTCGATCGCCCGGTCCTTCGGCGTTCTGGTGAACGACGCGGTGGCGTTGCGCGGCACCTTCCTGATCGACCGCGCCGGCGTGGTGCGCCATCAGGTGGTCAACGATCTTCCCCTCGGCCGCAATGTGGACGAGGCGCTGCGCATGGTGGACGCCCTCCACTTCCACGAGGAGAACGGCGAGGTCTGCCCGGCGGGATGGACCAAGGGCAAGGCGGGGATGTCCGCCACTCCGGAAGGCGTGGCCAAATATCTGGCGGAGCACGCCGGCTCCCTGTAACCGCCGGTTCCGGTGCTGACCGCGGGGAGGGCGGGTCCGTCGTCCCCGCGGTTTTCGTTTTTGCCTTCGTCTCTCTTGCGTGAGGGGGGCAGGCATCCTTATTCTCTGCCCGACGGGGGATGATCCGCGCGGCAGGCCGAACAGATCGGGGGCAACCATGGCGACGTACCGTACCAAAGTTCTTATCCTGGGCTCCGGGCCCGCCGGCTGCACGGCCGCCATCTACGCCGCGCGCGCGGGGCTGGAGCCGATCATGATCGCCGGTATGCAGCCGGGCGGACAGTTGACCATCACCACGGAGGTCGAGAACTATCCGGGTTTCGCCGATCCGATTCAGGGTCCCTGGCTGATGGAGCAGATGCATGCCCAGGCCGAGCACGTGGGCGCGAAGATGGTTCAGGATATCGTGGTCGAGGTGAATCTGAAGACCAGACCCTTCACCGCCGTCTGCGACTCGGGCGACATCTACGTGGGCTCCACCTTGATCGTATGCACCGGCGCCTCGGCCCGGTGGCTGGGCCTGGAGAGCGAGCGCAAATATTCGGGCTACGGCGTCTCCGCCTGCGCCACCTGTGACGGGTTCTTCTTCCGGGGCAAGGAGGTCTGCGTCGTCGGCGGCGGCAATTCGGCGGTGGAGGAGGCCATGTACCTCACCACTCCGGCCAGCAAGGTGACCATCATTCACCGCCGCGATTCCTTCCGGGCCGAGCGCATCCTCCAGGAACGCCTGCTCGCCAACCCCAAGATCAACGTGGTCTGGGACAGTGTCGTCGAGGAAATCCTGGGCGGCGGCAACCCGCCGGGGGTAACCGGTATCCGCGTGCGCAACGTCAAGAGCGGAATCGTCAGCGACATCCCCTGCGAGGGCGTGTTCGTGGCCATCGGGCATTCCCCGAACACCTCTCTGTTCAAGGGAGTGCTGGACACGGACGAATTGGGCTATCTGGTCACGGCGCCCGACTCGACGGCGACCAATATCCCCGGCGTGTTCGCCGCCGGAGACGTGCAGGACCATGTGTTCCGGCAGGCGGTGACGGCGGCCGGAACCGGGTGCATGGCCGCGCTGGAGGCCGATCGCTTCCTCGCCATCAACGGCTAGGCGGAGGGAGGGGGGAGGAGAGCCCTTGCCCGTGCATACAGCCATGGACTGGGACAAGCTGCGCATCTTCCACGCGGTGGCCGAGGCGGGGAGCTTCACCCATGCCGGGGAACGGCTGAACCTCAGCCAGTCGGCAATCAGCCGCCAGATCGGCGCGCTGGAGGAAAGCCTGGACGTCTCCCTGTTCCATCGGCACGCGCGCGGTCTCATCCTGACCGAACAGGGCGATCTTCTGTATCGCACGGTCCACGACGTGTTCGCCCAGCTTTCCCAGGTGGAGGCGAGGCTCGGCGAGAACAAGGACCGCCCGGAGGGGCCGTTGACCATCACCACCACGGTGGCTTTCGGCTCCCTGTGGTTGACGCCCCGGCTGCGGCAGTTCCTGGAGATGTATCCCGACATCGAGGTCAATCTGCTGCTGAACGACTCCGAACTCGACCTGGGAATGCGCGAGGCGGACGTGGCGATCCGGTTTTCGCCGCCCCGGCAGCCCAATCTGATCCAGCGTCACCTCTACACCCTGCGCTATCAGGTCTACGCCTCGACCGAATATCTGAAGAAGTACGGCATGCCCCGGTCTCCCGACGACCTGGGCAACCACCGCATCATCACCTATGGCGACGATGGAAAGCTCCCCGCCGGGAACGTCAACTGGCTGCTGCATGCGATGGCGAAAGAGGGCGAGAAGCGCCGCCCCGTTCTCCGGGTCAACAACATCTACGGCATCTTCCGCGCCGTGCGGAGCGGGCTGGGGATCGCGGCCCTGCCCGAATACTTCGACCACGAGGCCCCCAATCTGGTGCAAGTGCTGCCCGAGCTGAAGGGGCCGGCGGTGGACGCCTATTTCGTCTACCCGGAGGAACTGCGCCACACCAAACGGATCGTCGTTTTCCGCGACTTCCTGATCCGCAAGCTGAGCGAAGAGACGGATTGATACCGGCGGCCATTAGAGCGCTTTCACGCTGACCGGAATCCCCCG
>JADGDA010000119.1 GCA_015228695.1 Alphaproteobacteria bacterium | reverse complement strand
GGGCCAGTTCGAGCAGCGTGGTCCGGAGGTCGCTTTCCGCCTGACGGTCCAGATTGGCCGAGGGTTCGTCCAGCACCAGAACCGGTGGGTTGCCGACCAGGGCTCGGGCCAGGGCGATCCGTTGGCGCATCCCCCCGGAGAGGCGCGCCCCGCCCTCGCCGACGTCGGTGCCGTAGCCGTCGGGAAAGTCGATGATGAGGGAATGGACGCCGGCCATCTGCGCCGCGTGGATGATCTGCGCATCGCCCGCGTTGGGGTCGCCGTGCTCGATGTTGTCGCGGATGGTGCCGGTGAACAGGATGTGCTCCTGGGGCACGTAGCCGATCCACCCCGCGAGTTCATGGCGGGTGAACTGGGCCATGTCGGCGCCGTCGAGGAGAACCCGCCCCGTTTCGGGCCGGTAGAGGCCGAGAACGACCTTCAGGAGCGTCGTCTTGCCGCTGCCGTTGCGGCCGACGATCGCGGTGAGGGTGCCGGGGGTGAAGGTCAGATTGGCCCCTTCCAGGGCCGGAGCGGTGTTGGAGGAATAACGGAACAGGGCGTTCTCGACCTTGATGAGTCCTTTCGGCCGTTCCATTCCGACGTGACTCGTCTGGTTTTCCGTCTCTTCCGAGAAGACCGCGCCCAGCCGCTGCAACGACTGGCGGAAGGCGGTGATGGTGCGCCAAGTGCCGACGAGCTGGTTGAGCGGGCTGAGCAGCTTGCCGCTCAGCATGTTGGCGGCCACCATGCTGCCCATGGTCATGTCGTGGGCGATGATGGCCAGGGCGCCGACGCTGACCATGGTCACGGTGGTGAGGACGGTGATCATGGCGCCCGCGTTGCTGAACCCGTCGCTGCGCGAGCCGCGGAGGACGGATTGCTCGATGGTGCTGGCCAGGCTCTCCTCCCAGATGGGACGCAGGCTCCGCTCCATGGCCAGGGCCTTGATGGAGGTGCGGGCGGCGATCGCCTCCGAGACCACGGTGTCGCGGCTCGTGACCGCCTTTCTCTCCCGCTCCCCGCTGGCGCCGACCACCCGTCCCGACCACCACGCCAGAACGAAGAACATGACCACGGACGCCAGCAGCACCCACACGATCGGCTTGGCGATCAACATCACGATCACCAGGAACAAGACGGCGAACGGCAAGTCCGCCACCATCAGCGCGGTGGCCCCCGACAGGGTGTTGCGGATGGTGTCCACGTCGTGGAACAGGATCTGCCAATAGTGGGCCGGACGGGATTCGAGGGTCCGCAGGGGCAGCGCGGTCATGGTGTCGAACAGCTTGCGGCCGATTTCCACGTCGACCCGCAGAGCCACGGTTTGCAGCACCCGGCTTCTGGTCTGGCGCAGGACGTAGTCGAACAGGACGATGGTGATCATCCCGAGCACCAGCCCCGCCAGGGTGCTGACCCCCGCGTGGAAGACGACGCGGTCATAGACCTGCATCACGAAAATGGGCGCGGCCAGGGCAACGATGTTGAGAAACAGCGAGATAACCAGAATCTCGTGAAACGTTCCCATGAGCGGACTGACCGTGCGCATCAGCCACTCGTCGCGAATCTCTTTCCTTTCGCTCTCCACCGTGCTCACTCCTTCCCGCGGCCGGCGCAGAGCATACAATCTTTTGATCGTGTTGTGGACCACGGTTTGAGATAGACTGCCCCGGCGCGGTTTTCTCGGAGGGGGGAGCGATGACGGGAAGTCGGGGCAAGGGCGCCGCCTCGCGGGCGCTGGGGATCGTCAGGAAGGCGTTGGGCGGCGGCCGGATGGTCGGGCTCGTGATCCTGGTCGGGCTCGTGGCCCTGCGCGTGGCCGATCCGTTGCCCCTGCGCATGCTGCGGGAAAAGACCTTCGACCTCTATCAGATCGCCAAGCCGCGCACCCCGCCGCCGCAGCGCATCGTGTCCATCGTGGACATCGACGAGAAAAGCCTGGGCGTGGTCGGCCAATGGCCCTGGCCGCGCACCGTGGTGGCCGACATGGTCAGCCGGCTTCTCGCCATGGGGGCGGTGGCGGTCGGCTTCGATATCGTGTTCGCCGAGCCCGACCGTTCCTCCCCCTCGCTGGTGGCCAAGTCGCTTCCGGGACTCGACGAGGAGACCCGCGCCAAGCTCTCCGCCATGGAGACCAACGACACGATCCTTGCGGAGGCGCTCAAGGGACGGCCGGTGGTGCTGGGCATGACCGCGACGTCGACCCTGCTGCCGGGGGCGGATGCCGGGACCAAGCCCGCCCGCTCGCTCGCCTTCCTCGGGATGAAGCCCGAGGAGCTGGTGCTGGAGACCTTCCCCGCCCTGGTGCGCAATCTGCCCGTTCTCGACGCGGCGGGGGCCGGTCACGGCGTGTTCAACCCGTCGCCCGGCACCGACGGAATCATCCGCCAAGTGCCGATGGTGATCCGGGTGGGCAAGAACATCTATCCCGCCCTCAGCACGGAACTTCTGCGCCTCGCCACCGGCAACAACTCCGTCGCCATCAAGGCCAACAAGGAACTGGGCGGCATCCAGGGGCTGGCGGTGAAGCGCAATCTGATCCGCACCGACGAATCGGGCCGGGTGTGGGTCTACTACTCCCCCCAGGACAAGGAAAAGTACGTTTCCGCCGCCGACATTCTCGCGGGGACGGCGCCGGTGGACAAGATCGCCGGGCGCATCGTCCTGATCGGCACCTCGGCGGAGGGGCTGAAGGACCTTCGCTCCACCCCCCTCGACCGCTTCATCCCCGGAGTGGAAATCCACGCTCAGATTCTCGAAACCGTCCTGAGCGGGTCCCAGCTCCAGAGGCCGCGCGACGCCCTGGTCCTGGAGGTGCTGGCGGCGTTTCTGGCCGGGTTTCTGATGGTCGTGATGGTGCCGCTGCTGGGGGCGCGGTGGACCCTGGCGGCGTTTCTGGCCGTCTCCGGGTCCCTCGGCGCGTTGTCGTGGTACGCCTTCGACCGCAGCCTCACCCTTTACGATCCGGTCTACCCGATTCTCGTCGCCCTGATGCAGTACATGTATCTCAGCTATTCCAACTACGCCCGGGAAGAGGCGCAGAGGCGTCAGGTGCGCGGCGCCTTCAGCCGGTACATGTCTCCGGCCCTGGTCGAGAAGCTGGCCCAGGACCCGGGGCGGCTGAAGCTGGGCGGCGAAATGCGCGACATGACGCTGCTGTTCTGCGACGTGCGCGGCTTCACCACCATTTCCGAGAGTTTCGGCAAGGACGCCGAGGGGCTGACCCGGCTCATCAACCGCTTCCTCACGCCCCTGACCGACATGATCCTGTCCAGGCAGGGGACCATCGACAAGTACATGGGCGACTGCATCATGGCCTTCTGGAACGCCCCCCTGGACGACGACGACCACGCCCGCCACGCCTGCGACTCCGCCCTCGCCATGCAGCACGGCCTGAAGGACGTCAACGCCACCCTGGAGGGATACGCCAAGGAGGAGGGGCGCCGGCACATCCCGATCAACATCGGCATTGGCCTCAACTCGGGCGAGGTCTGCGTCGGCAACATGGGATCGGAGCAGCGGTTCGACTATTCGGTGCTCGGCGACAACGTGAACCTGGCCTCCCGGCTGGAGGGGCAGTCCAAGGGCTATCACGTCATGACCGTGATCGGAGAGAACACCAGGGAACGCGCGTCCGACTACGCCACCCTCGAACTCGACCTGATCAAGGTGAAGGGCAAGCACGAGGCGGTCCGCATCCATACCCTGCTGGGCGACCCGGCGCGGGCGGCGACGCCGGAGTTCCAGAGTCTGAAGGTCGAGCACGACGCCTTGCTGGCCGCCTACCGGTCCCAGGACTGGGCCGGCGCGCGCGCGCACCTCGCCAACTGCCGCAAGCTCGATGCCGGCGGGGAGATCGCGGGCTTCTACGACCTGTACGCGGAACGCATTGCCGAGTGCGAACAGAACCCGCCCGGCCCCGACTGGGATGGCGTCTACGTGGCGACCAGCAAATAAGCGGGATATGGGGCTCGGGGTTCGTCCGGAAACAGATTTAATGTTTTCAATGCGTTGACAGATGCCCGCGTCATTCCCGCGAACGCGAGAATCCGCGTCGCGACCAAAAGTCGTCGTGCGCGGGCTTGATCCGCGTATCCACGGGCCTCCTTCTGGCTCGGGCCACGGCGTGGGAATTTACCCTATCGTTAACATGGGTTCCTCGCCCGGCGCGCGCGGGTAATCCGTGGCACGGTCGGCGCGTTTCTGTTAGCCTGTCGCCCTGGCCGGGGGCGGCCGGTCCGGATGTGGGAGTGAAGCGGGTGGCGGGGAAGGAACCGGGGTTGCGGCGTTGGGGGCTGGCGGGCATCGCGACCGTCATCGCCATCGCGCTGGCGGCGGCGGCCGCGGCGGCCGCGTCGTTCTGGTTCGTCTCCCTCGAACGCGAACGGGACCTCCGGGATTGGCGGGCCCGCCTGTCGCTGACCGCCGAAAGCCGGCTCGCGGCCGTGAACGGCTGGATCGGCGGCAATCTCGATGCCTTGCGCGTCGTGGCCGGAAGCCCGGACGCGCGGGACCTCGTCGCCGGACTCGTGGACCCGGACCGGGAAGCCCGCTTTCGCGGCCTGCTGGACGGAGTCGCCCGCCGCTCCGGATTCGCCGTACCCGAGGGTGCGTCCGGGGTGATCCTTCTCGACGCAAAGGGCGCGCCCGTTCCTGCCGGTGGCGGCATGCCTCCGCTCCTGCCCGAGCAAACGCGCGCGGTGGAAAAGGCCCTGGCCGGGGAGGCCGCCGTCTCCGACATCCATGCCACGGACAAGGGCGTCGCCGTGGTGGCGTTCGCGGTCCCGGTTCCGGGGGCGGAAGGCGGGGCCGCCGGCGCTGTCCTGGGGGTCCGGGCGGTGGGTCCGGACCTGTCCGGGCGCCTCACTCCGCCGGACGGCGAGCTGAAATCGGCCGAATCCCATCTGGTGCGCGGGCAGGACTCCGTGGTCGCCTACCTGACCCCCCTGGCCGACGGCACTC
Source organism: Alphaproteobacteria bacterium (assembly GCA_015228695.1). GTDB lineage: Bacteria > Pseudomonadota > Alphaproteobacteria > Rhodospirillales > Rhodospirillaceae > JADGDA01. Next base: position 2,451 of record JADGDA010000119.1, on the reverse strand, counting down.
CGCCGCTGAAGGTCTTCATGTCGCGGGGGACGCCGGGGCTGGTCGATGCGGCCCTGCTGGAGCGCGCCGGAAATGCTGAGGGCGTGAACCACGCCGGGACCCCTGTCCTGGCTGCTTCGCGCGCCGTGCCGGGGACGCCCTGGGTCCTGGTCCATACCGTCGGACGCGCCGAGGCGCTCGGTCCGGGCGAGGCGCGGGTGCGCTCCCTGCTGATCGTCTTCCTGCTCCTGGACGCGGCCGCGACTCTCGGGGTGGTCGCCGTCTGGCGTCACGGCGCGGTGGTCCGGGAGGCCGTCTCCCAGGAACGGCACCGGGTCGCCGCCGAGGGGTTCGAGCGTCTCATCCGCTTCATGCGCACGGTCATCGACATTCAGCCCACCGAGATCATGTCCTGCAACCCCGACAACCTCATCACCTTCGCCAACCGCCCCTTCGCCGAGCGTTATGGCGTCTCCATCCTGGAGATCAAGAACAAGCCCCTGGTGGAGGTGGTGGGACCGGTGATCGGGAAGACCCTGACCGAGGCCAATCTGGACCGTCAGGCGGAAAGCGACCTCCGGACCACGCTGCTCGAACTGGCCCAGGACCGGACGGTGATCATGGTGACCCACAGCCCGACGCTCCTGACCGCCTGCCACACCGTCGTGGTCGTGGACAAGGGCCGCATTCTCCTGGCCGGCCCGTCGGCCGAGGTGCTTCCGAAGATCATGGGCAAGGCTCCCAACCTGAAACGCCGCTCCGACGACGCCCACGCGCACCAGCGGAGCGCCGGGGCGAGGGAGGAAGAGGAATGAGCCGTCTCGACGAGCTTCTCGACGATTTTCCCTTGCCGACCGGCCGGTTCCGGGCGTGGCTGATCATCGTTCTGCTGGCGACCCTTCTCGTCTGGAGCAAGTTCGCCCGCCTGGACGAGGTCGCCTCGGCCGAGGGCGAAGTGGTGCCCCAGGAGCAGGTCAAGGTCGTCCAGCATCTGGAAGGCGGGATCATCCGCGATATCTTCGTGCGCGAAGGCGACGTGGTGAGGGAGGGCGCGCCCCTCATCCTGCTCGAACTGTCCACGACGGCCCTGAGCCCGGAGGAAATGCGGGTCAAGCTGGACGGGCTCGTTCTCTCGAAGGCCCGCCTTGAAGCCGAGGCCAGCGACGCCCCCCTGCACTTCCCGAAGGAGGAGGCGGAACGGCAGCCCCAGTTGGTGGAAGCCGAACGCAGCGCCCACGAGGCCCGCACGCGCGAGCACAACAGCACGGTCGCGGTGCTGGAACAGCAACTGCGCCAGAAACAATCGGAACTCCGCGAGCTGGAGGCCAAATACAACGCGACGGCCTCGAACCTGAAACTGATCCGGGACCGGGTCGCGATGTCGGCCAGCCTGCTGAAGGACAACCTGACCCCCAAGATGGAGCACCTGAAGCTCGAAGGCGAGGAACAGGCCCTGGTCGGCGAACTCGCCACCCTGGCCCAGTCCGTCCCCCGCCTGCGCTCGGCCCTGGCCGAGGTTCATGAACGGATCAAGGAAAGCGGCCTGAGCCTCCGGCGCGAGGCGCTGGAGGAACTCAAACAGGTGGAAACCGGCATCGCCGCCACCCGTCAACAACTGGGAAAGGCGACGGAACAGCAGGCCCGCACCGAGGTGAAGAGCCCCATCGACGGGGTGGTCAAGAACATGCGCTATCACACCCTGGGCGGCGTCGTGCAGGCGGGCGAGGCGATCCTGGAACTGGTGCCGACCGGCAGCAATCTGGTGATCGAGGCCAAGCTCAGCCCGACCGACCGCGGCTACGTCGAGGCGGGCCAGCCCGCGGTGGTGAAGATTTCCACCTACGATTACGCCCGTTACGGCGGCTTGGCCGGCAAGGTGACGCTGGTCGCCCCCGATTCGACGACCAATCCGAAGGGAGAGCCCTATTTCCGCGTCATCGTGAAACCGGAAAAGACCTATTTCGGCAGGAAAGCGGGCGAACTGGTCATCACTCCGGGCATGCAGGCGGTCGTGGACATCCACATCGGGACGCGCACGGTCATGGACTATCTGCTGAAACCCGTGCTGAAGCTGCGCGACGAGGCGTTCCACGAACGGTGAACGCTTTCCCAAACCGGACGGCGCTGCTAAAGTGCTGCCTTCCCTCCCTGTAGCTCAGCAGGATAGAGCGACAGATTCCTAATCTGTAGGCCGTGGGTTCGAATCCCGCCGGGGAGGCCATTCCTTCCGACCGCCGACCGAGCCGACCACTGGGCGGGCGGGCATCGCACATTTCTGTACGACACCCTTGGGCGGCGCACATTTTTGTGCGAGAATCCCAGTCATATTCGGACTTAAATTTTACCTAGCGGAAGAGGCGTCATGAAGAGGCGTCACTATGAATGGAAATGAATTCATCAAGTATGTCAAGATGAGAGCCATCGCAAACAGGGTCATTCGGTTCTCCGTAGAAAAGTCGTCACCCCCGCGAA
>JADGDA010000118.1 GCA_015228695.1 Alphaproteobacteria bacterium | reverse complement strand
ACCGAGGTCCGGTAGCCTTCCGTGTCGGCCTTGACGTTGCCGCGCCCGTCCAGGGCCACGCCCAGATCGGCCAGCAGCCCGTCCCGCACCGGATGCACGAAGCCCATGGCCAGCAGCACCAGATCGGCCGGGATCGTGAAATCGCTGCCGGGGATTTCGGCCATGGTCCGGTCGGGTTTCCACTCGACCCGGACCGCCTTGACCCGGCGGACGCGCCCGTCCTCGCCCTCGAAGCCCTTGGTGACGACGCACCAGTCGGGCCGGCACCCTTCCTCCTGGGAACTGGAGACGCGGAGCTTGTGGGGCCAGTTGGGCCAAGTCGCCGTCTTGTCTTCCTTTTCCGGCGGCTTGGGCATGATCTCGATCTGGGTGACCGAGGCGGCGCCCTGACGGACCGAGGTGCCGACGCAATCCGAACCGGTGTCGCCGCCGCCGATGACCAGCACATGCTTGCCGGTGGCCAGGATGCGCCCGGAATCGGGAACCGGCAGCCCCGCCAGGAAACGATTCTGCTGGCCCAGGAAATCCATGGCGAAGTGAACGCCGTCCAGCTCGCGTCCGGGCACGGGCAGATCGCGGGGCAGTTCCGAGCCTCCGGCCAGAACCACCGCGTCATGGTCATGGAGCAGACGGTCGGCGGGAAAGGCGACCCCGACGTGAACGCCGGTTTCGAAAACGACGCCCTCGGCGCGCATCTGATCGACGCGACGGTCGATCAGGCGCTTGTCGAGCTTGAAATCGGGAATGCCGAAGCGGAGCAGCCCCCCGGCGGCCGGGTTCTTCTCGTACACCGTCACCGAATGGCCGGCGCGGGCGAGTTGCTGGGCACAGGCGAGACCGGCCGGGCCGGAGCCGACCACCCCCACCCGCTTTCCGGTCCGTTGCGCGGGAAGCTGGGGAATGATCCAGCCCTCGGCCCAGCCCCGGTCCACGATGGCGCATTCCAGGGTCCGGATGGTCACCGGCTGGTCGGTCAGGTTGAGGGTGCAGGCCGCCTCGCAGGGCGCCGGGCAGATGCGTCCGGTGAACTCGGGAAAGTTGTTGGTGGAATGCAGCAACTCGGATGCGGTCCGCCAGTCGTCGCGGTAAACGAGGTCGTTCCAGTCGGGGATGATGTTGTTGACCGGACAGCCGCCATGGCAAAAGGGAACCCCGCAGTCCATGCAGCGGGCGCCCTGTTCGCGCAGTTCCTTGGGGGGCAGGGGGATCACGAACTCATCGTAGTGCTTCACCCGCTCGGCCACCGGCGCATAGGCGCGGTCGCGTCGCTCGATCTCCATGAAACCGGTCGGCTTTCCCATGGTTCAAGCCCCCATCGCCAGTCCAAGGTTCTTGTTCGCGGCGGCCTTGGCCGCGATCTCCCGCAAGGCGCGCCGGTAGTCCACCGGCATCACCTTGACGAACCTGGGCAGATAGCTGTCCCAGTTGTCGAGGATTTCGCGGGCGCGGGCACTTTCGGTGAAACGGGCGTGGAGCGCGATCAGAATCCGCAGACGCTGGGCGTCCTCGGGCGACATTCCGCGCATGACGTCCACGAGTCCGTGGGTCTCCATGTCGTTGTGCTGATGAAACAGAGCCATGCCCCGGCTTTCCTCGGGAACGGGCTCCAGGTCCACCATGGACAGGTTGCAGCGCTTTTCGAAACCCCCGTCCTCGTCCAGGACATAGGCGACGCCGCCGCTCATGCCGGCGGCGAAGTTGCGCCCGGTGTGGCCGATGACCACGACCGTGCCCCCGGTCATGTATTCGCAGCCGTGGTCGCCGACGCCTTCCACCACCGCCGTCGCACCCGAGTTGCGCACGGCGAAGCGCTCGCCGGCGACGCCCCGGAAATAGCATTCGCCGGAAGTGGCCCCGTACAGCACGGTATTGCCGACGATGATGTTGCCCTCGGCCTTGCGGGAGGAACCGGGGGGCGGGGAGACGACGATGCGTCCGCCGGACAGACCCTTGCCGACGTAGTCGTTGGCTTCCCCGATCAGTTCCAGGGTGATCCCGTTGGCCAGGAAGGCGCCGAAGCTCTGACCGGCGGTGCCGGTGGCCTTGACGTGGATGGTGTGGTCGGGCAAGCCCCGCAGCCCGTGCCGCTTGACCACCTCCCCCGACAGCATCGCGCCGACCGTCCGGTTGGTATTGCGGATTTCCGTCGCGATGGACACCGACTTCCCGGTTTCGAGGGCTTCCCGCGCCTCCGCGATCAGCCTGTGATCGAGGGCGGCTTCCAGCCCGTGATCCTGGGCCTCGCAGTTGAAGGTGGCGACTCCGGACCTGGCCTCCGGCTTGTGCAGGAGCGGAGCCAAGTCCAGACCCTTGGCCTTCCAGTGGGTCAGGGCCGGACGCATGTCCAGGTATTCCGAATGGCCGATCAGGTCGTTGAAGCGGCGGACGCCCAGGGACGCCATGATCTCGCGGATGTCCTCGATCATGAACGTGAACAGGTTGACCACATGGGCGGGCTGGCCGGGGAAGCGCTTGCGCAGTTCGGCATCGTGGGTGGCGACGCCGACCGGACAGGTGTTGAGGTGGCACTTGCGCATCATGATGCAGCCGGCGGCGATCAGGGCGGCGGTGGCGACGCCGAACTCGTCGGCCCCGAGCAGGGCGCCGATGACCACGTCGCGGCCGGTGCGGATGCCGCCGTCCACCTGAACGCAGATACGTCCGCGCAGGTTGTTCAGCACCAGGGTCTGGTGGGTCTCGGCCAAGCCGATCTCCCAGGGCGAACCGGCGCTGAGGATGGAGGTGATCGGGCTGGCCCCGGTGCCGCCGTCATGGCCGGAAATCAGAACGTGATCGGCGTGGGCCTTGGAAACGCCGACCGCGACGACGCCCACGCCCACCTCCGACACCAGTTTGACCGAGATACGGGCGTCGGGATTGACGTTCTTCAGATCGTGGATGAGCTGCGCCAGATCCTCGATGGAATAGATGTCATGGTGCGGCGGCGGAGAAATCAGGCCGACGCCCGGAGTCGAGTGGCGCACGCGGCCGACCCACTCGTCCACCTTGTGGCCGGGAAGCTGGCCGCCCTCGCCGGGCTTGGCCCCCTGGGCCATCTTGATCTGGATGTCGTCGGCGTTGACCAGATATTCGGTGGTGACGCCGAACCGGCCCGAAGCGACCTGCTTCACCGCCGAACGCATGGAATCGCCGTTGGGCAGGGGTGTGTTCCGGGACGCCTCCTCGCCGCCCTCGCCGGTATTGGACTTGCCGCCGAGACGGTTCATGGCGATGGCGAGGGTGGTATGGGCCTCCCAGGAAATGGCCCCGAAGGAAATGGCCCCGGTGGCGAACCGCTTGGCGATCTCGGACGCCGGCTCCACCTCGTCGAGGGGAATCGGGCTGGCCGCCGTCTTGAACTCGAACAGGCCGCGCAGATTGCGGAGGGCGCGGCTCTGGTCGTCCATGAGCCGGGCATAGGCGTGGTACTTGTCGCGGTCGCCTCCGCGCACCGCCTGTTGCAGAAGCGACACCGTCTCCGGGGTCCAGGCGTGCTGTTCCCCGCGCAGGCGGAACGCCAGCTCGCCGCCGACCTCCAGGGCGTTGCGGAGCAGAGGGTCGGCCCCATAGGCGCCACGGTGGCGGCGCTCGGTCTCTTCCGCGACCTCGTCCAGGCCGACGCCGGAAATGGCGGTGTGGGTGCCGGCGAAATAAGCGTCCACGAAAGCCCGCGACAGCCCCACCGCGTCGAAGATCTGGGCTCCGCAATAGGACTGATAGGTGGAGATGCCCATCTTGGACATCACCTTCAGGATGCCCTTGTTGACCGCCTTGATGTAGTGGGACTCGCCGTCGTCGATGCCCAGCCCGTCGCCCATGGCCGCCAGGGTCTCCAGGGCCAGATAGGGATTGATCGCCTCGGCGCCGTAACCGGCCAGCAGGCAGAAGTCGTGAACCCGCCTCGCCTCGCCGGTCTCGACCACCAACCCGACCTCGGTCCGCAACCCCTTGTCGATCAGATGGTGGTGCACCGCCGCCGTGGCGAGAAGGGAGGGAATCGGGAGGGAGCCGGCGTTCACGCCCCGGTCGGACAGGATCAGGATGTTGTAGGTCTTGCCCTCGACGATGTCCTGGGCGCTCCGGCACAGGGCCTTCAGGGCGTCGGTCATGCCTCGGGCCCCCGCCTGGGCGGGGTAGCAGATGCTCAGCGTGTGGGTGCGGAAGGACCCTCCGCCATGGTTGCCGATGCGGCGGATCTTTTCCAATTCATTGTTGGACAGGACCGGGGCGGACGCCTCCAGGCGCTTGTGGGTCCCGGCCTCGTCGGGGGCCAGCAGATTCGGGCGCGGTCCGATCAGCGTCACCAGCGACATGACCAGTTCCTCGCGGATCGGATCGATGGGCGGGTTGGTGACCTGGGCGAATTTCTGGTGGAAATAGTCGAACAGCCGCTTGGGCAGATTGGACAGCACCGCCAAGGGGAAGTCGCGCCCCATGGAGCCGACCGGGTCCTGACCGGTCTGGGCCATGGGCACCATGAAGAACTCGATATCCTCCTTGGTGTAGCCGAAAGCCTGCTGCCGGTCGAGCAGGGCCGTGGCCTCGGGGGCCGGGGCGGTGGCCTCGTCCGGAAGGTCGTCGATCTTGATCTGGGTGTCCTTGAGCCACTCGTGGTAGGGCCTGGAGGAGGCGAGCCTCTCCTTCAGTTCCGCATCCTCGATGATGCGGCCTTCCTCCAGGTCGATCAGGAGCATCTTGCCCGGCTGCAACCGCCACTTCTTGACGATCCGGTCATCGGGAATCTCCGGCAGGACGCCGGCCTCGGAACTCATCACCACCATGTCGTCGCGGGTCTGGATATAGCGCGCCGGACGCAGGCCGTTGCGGTCGAGGGTGGCTCCGATCTGGCGGCCGTCGGTGAAGGCGACGGCGGCGGGGCCATCCCAGGGCTCCATCAGGGCGGCGTGGAACTCGTAGAACGCCTTGCGCTTGTCGTCCATCAGCGGGTTGTCGGCCCACGCCTCGGGAATCATCATCATCATGGCGTGGGGCAGGGAATAGCCGCCGGCGATCAGCAGTTCCAGCGCGTAGTCGAAGGTGGCGGAATCGGACTTCCCCTCTCCCCGCAGCGGCCACAGCGGCCACAGCTTGTCCAGGTCGTCCCCCAGGATCGCCGACTTCATCGACTGACGGCGGGCCAGCATCCAATTGATGTTGCCGCGCAGGGTGTTGATCTCGCCGTTGTGGCAGAGGTAACGGAACGGCTGCGCCAGTTGCCACGAGGGGAAGGTGTTGGTGGAAAAGCGCTGATGCACCAGGGCCAGCGCCGAAACCAGACGCTCGTCGGCCAAGTCCTTGAAATAGGTGTGCATCCGCTCGGCAAGGATCATCCCCTTGTAGACGAGGGTCCGCGCCGAGAACGAAGGCATGTGGAAGAAGCGCCAGGCATTGGGATCGGATTCGGTCAGGGCATGAAAGGTCACCTTGCGGATCACCAGCAGCTTGCGCTCGAAGGAATCGATGTCCCCGCAGTCCGCCCCGCGGCCGACGAACACCTGCCGGATGACGGGTTCGTCCGGCTTCACGCTCTCGCCCAGTTCGTTGCTGTCCACCGGCACGTCGCGCCAGCCCAGGACCGTCTGCCCCTCGCGAACGACAATCCGCTCCAGGGTCTTCTGGCAGAGGTCGCGCTTGCCGGCGTCACGGGGCAGGAAAGTCATGCCGACGGCATACTCCCCCACGGGCGGAAGCGTGAAGCCCAGGGAGGTGCACTCGGCGCGGAGAAAGGCGTCGGGGATCTGGATCAGGATGCCGGTGCCGTCGGAGGCGAGCGGGTCGTGGCCGACGGCGCCGCGATGGGTCAGGCGGACCAGGATGTCCAGGCCCTTCTGAACGATGTCGTGGCTTTTCCTGTTCCTGATGTCGGCGACGAAGCCGACGCCACAGGAGTCCCGCTCGTTGCGCGAATCATACAGGCCCTGATCGGGAGGAAACGATGACTGGCTCATGCGGCGCCCTATCCCCATTTGTCGTGAAGCGGGCTTTTAGTTACAGGGCTTGGCCGCATTTGCCAACGCAAGAATCGCCGTGGCCGCGAAAACGGAGTCAGGCCCGGACTTGGCGAAACGAAGGCGCGTGGGAATGCCCATGCCCGTGGTCGTGCCCATGGTCGTGGTGCCCGTGATGCCCGTGCCCGTGGCGGTGTCCGTGGCCATGATCGTGGGGATGGCCATGGCAGTGACAGGGCTCCTGGGCCTGGGCGTGATCCTGGAGGGTGTCCTGGTATCCCTGTTGGTAGCCGGCCAGGAACTCCTCCCGTTCGCCGGACAGATTGCCCGCCGGGAAACTTTCCGATTCGCCCGGAAGAGCGGGTAGCCCCTCGCGGGCGGCGAGGGCTCCCTCGTCGTAACCCATCTGGTAGTGGTTGGTCATGGTGCGTCCTTCGGGGGGTGAAATGCTTCCGGCTCGCATCTGGTTCCGAGCCGCAATCGCGTTGGCGTGGTTATCGGCAACGGCGACCCTTTCCACAAGCGCGGTTTCCGCTTGCCTGCCCTGCGGCCGACGCATGCCGGCCGGATCAGTCGGCGGGGCGGAAGCCGTAGCCTCGATAGGCCTGGAAACCGAGCATGCGCTCCGGGTCCTGGCGGCACCAGTCGAGGGCGTCGAACCCGAACCAGTAGTGCCCCCCGGTCTCCACTTTCCACCGAACCTCCAGCGACGGATAGTTGACTAGCAGCACGTTCTTGTTGGTCGCGACCTTGCTGATCAGACGGATCGCCTTGGCCGCCAGGCTGCGCTGAGCCTTCTCGTCCCGTAGGCAACGGAAATAAATCAGGCCCTCATCGATCCCGGGGGGGATCGGGCATGTCTTGTGGTTGATCACCATCACCGACGCCTCCAAACACGCCCGTGAACGCTCGATGGTGGCGTTGGGGTAAGGGAGATCCGATACCCAGCAGGTCGTTTTGTGATTCGGGCTCTGCTGCCAGGTCGGACGCCAATCGGGATCGAGGATGACGTTGACGTAGGGCCTCTGGCATTCCGCCAACGCGCCGACCAACCGCAACTCCGGAGGGTCCGGTTTCGAGTTTTCTCCATGTTTCAGCCAGTCATAGTAGCGGATACCCGGAAACGCCGCGCGCAACAGCGCGTCGTAGGCCGCCTCGTCCTTGGGGGAAAAGATGAAATAGCGCTGGGGCATATGGAGAGGAGGACCCGGTTCCCAAGACATGTTCACCACCATGAAACAGCGTTTATCGCGCAACAACCATAAAATGTTTGTGCTGTAGTTACAATGTTCAGTTGCTGCGCCTCCCATCCTCCCCGACCTTGCCGATCGGGCCGGCCGGATCAGTCGGCGGGGCGGAAGCCGTGGCCTCGATAGGCCTGGAAACCGAGCATGCGCTCCGGGTCCTGGCGGCACCAGTCGAGGGCGTCGAACCCGAACCAGTAGTGCCCCCCGGTC
>JADGDA010000117.1 GCA_015228695.1 Alphaproteobacteria bacterium | reverse complement strand
TGGCTGGTCGATCAGGTCGCCGATCTTCTCGGAACGCGTGCCCATGACAAGGGAACCCAGCTTCTGAGCTATGTCGACCCGGAAATTCCCGACCATCTGGTCGGCGATACCGTCCGCATCCGCCAAATTCTGACCAATCTTGTCGGGAATGCCATCAAGTTCACCGACTACGGCAGCATCGGCATCGACGTCACGGCCGAAAAGATGACGGAAAACACGGTCACGCTGATGTTCCGGGTTACGGATACGGGCATCGGAATCGATGACGAGGCCCAGAAGCGGCTGTTCCAGCCCTTCATTCAGGCAGATGGCTCGACCACGCGGCGGTTTGGGGGCTCCGGTCTGGGGCTGTCGATCAGCCGTGCCCTGGTGCAAATGATGGATGGCGAGATCGGCGTGGAAAGCGCCCTCGGTCGGGGGGCGACCTTTTGGGTCCGGGTCCCGCTCGGCATCCAGCCCGAATTGAGAGCCACGCGCAGGGATCAGTTGACCGGGAAGAACGCGCTTGTGGTCACGGAAAACACCGCCCTGTCCAGAGTCGTCGACCGGTATCTGACCTTTGCCGGCGCGCGCGTCGAGGCGGTCGAGACCGCCGCGCGGGCGCTCGATCTGATGCGCGAGAGCGTTACCCGTGGCCGGACCGTCGATTTCGTCCTGATCGACGACGATCTTCCCTTTCGCGCGGCGGAGAAACTGGTGGCCCTTATCGCCGATTCCGGACTGAGCAAGGTCACGAGATCCGTGGTGATGCTCGCGCGTTCCAGCGTGGCCCAGGCCGGGGAGCGTTTTCCCGGTTCCTTCGCCCTGCTGCCGAAACCCGTTTCCCGGCAGAACCTGTGGGACGTCGCGGCGGGGGCGGCTGGAATCGCGCCCATCGATCCGGTGCGATCGGCGGTCTCCCGCCCCGGAGACAACCGGATTCTCAACGTCAAGTACCTGCCGCCCGACCCGGAAGCCGCCCGGAAGAACGGGACGATCATCCTGATCGCCGAGGATAACCGCATCAACCAGACCGTGATCCGCATGATGTTCGAACGGATCGGTCTTGTGGCCGACATCGTCGAGAACGGGACCGAGGCCCTGGCCGCGCTCAAGGAACAGGAGTACGGCCTTCTTCTGACCGACTGCCACATGCCGGAAATGGACGGCTATACCCTGGCCGCGAAAATTCGCGAGATGGAGCGGGAGACCGGGCGTCATCTTCCGGTGATCGCGATCACCGCCGATGTTCTGTCCGGCACGGAGGAAATGTGCAGGAGCACGGGTATGGATGCGTGCATCAAAAAGCCCATCGGGATCGCCGATATCGAGGCCGTCGTCCGAACCTTCCTGCCGGCGGCTCTGGAACAGCGGCAGCGGATTTCACCCCCGGGAATCACCGCCTCTCCGTTTGCGGGGACGGCCCTTGAGTCTTCGGCCGAGCCCGTTCTCGATCTCTCCTGTCTCCGCGCGGTCACCGGCGACGACGATACGGCGGTGATGGAGATTCTGAACGACTTCCTGCGGTTGACCCCCTCTCTCATCGACGAGATGGATCGGGCGCTCGCGGCCAACGACGTGAACGGGGCGAGGGACGCGGCCCATTCCATCAAGGGGTCGGCGCGGATGGCGGGGGCCATGCGCCTTGGCGAGATTTGCGCCGAGATCCAGAGTCTGCTCGATCTGGGGAATGTCGAACAGGCCACCGCCCGCGCGGGCCTCGTGCGTCCGGCCCTTGCCGACATTGCCGCGGAGATGTGAGGCTCCTCGATGTCGCAAGTGGGTTCCGGGGAAAGAACCTGCCCAACCGCCGTCAGGGCGAAAAGGCGCCGATCAGGCGCTGCCCCGCCGCAGACGGTCGTTGATCGCCCGCCCCAGGCCGGTTTCGGGAACCGGGGCGACGGCGATTGCCGTGTGCTCCGGCCGGTCGAGGGCGTGGAGCATGGCGAACAGGTTGGCGGCGGCCTCGGTCAGGTCTCCCGCCGGGCTGAGATTCAACGTCCCGTCCCTGACGCCGAACCCCAGGAACGCCTCGCCGGGCCGCGCCGACAGGGCGTCCGTCCGCAAGGGGCGTCCGGGGGCGTAATGGCGCGTGAGCATGCCGGGGGAACGGGGAGCCGCTTCGTCGTCGGGAGGGTTCAGGGGACCGAGAGCGGCCTCGATCTCCTCCACGGGTAGTCCCCCCGGCCGCAGGAGAACGGGAAATGGTCCGCAGACGTCCACCACGGTGGACTCGACCCCCACCGGACAGGGGCCCCCGTCCAGGATCATGTCCACGCCGTCTCCCAGCGACCGGGCGACATGGGCCGCCGTGGTCGGGCTGACGGCTCCGGAGCGGTTGGCGCTGGGGGCGGCGATGGGACGGGCGGCGGCGCGGAGCAGGGCCAGCGCCACGGGATGATCGGGCACCCGGACCGCGACCGTCTCCAGCCCGGCGGTGGCCAGCCGCGAGACCGGGCACCCCGCCCGCCGCCGGCAGACCAGGGAGAGGGGGCCCGGCCAGAACTTCCGGGCCAGGGCCTCCGCGCGCGCGTCCATGGCGACCAGTTCCAGGGCCTCGGCGAGGCTGGCGATATGGATGATCAGCGGGTTGAAGCTCGGCCGCCCCTTGGCCGCGAACACCGCCGCCACCGCCCGGTCGTCGGTGGCGTCGGCCCCAAGGCCGTAAACGGTCTCGGTCGGAAACGCCACCAACCGGCCGGCGCGGATCAGGCGCGCCGCCCCATCCACGGAACCCGAATGAACGGCGGTCACGATGGTGGTCACGGCGGTGGTCCCGGCGGTGGTCACGGCGGCATCAGTGCGACAAAAGGACCGGAAGACCGGACTTCTCCAGGACGTGCCGGGTCACGCCGCCGAGCAGGAGTTGACGCAGACGGCTGTGGGTGTAGGCCCCCATCACGATCAGGTCGGCGTAACGGGCCGCGGCTTCTTCCAGAAGCGACGGCCCGAACTTGGCTCCGGACAAGGCGACGCGCCGGATGTCGGCCACCACCCCCCGCCAGGAGAGTTGGGTCACCAGTTCCCTGGCGTCGCAGCAGGTCTCCTCGTGGACGGCGACCACGACGGACACCGACTCCGCCCTGGTCAGAAGCGGCATGGCGGCGGAGACGGCGCGGGCGGCCTCGATGCTGCCGTTCCAGGCGATGACGATGCGGCGGCCGAGGGTCGAAGGGGGCTTCGGCGGCACCAGCAGAACCGGACGGCCGCTTTCCATCAAGGCGCTGTTGACGGTCATCTCCGAGGTGGACTCGCGGCCGGAATGGGGTCTGATCATGACGATCAGGTCCGATGTGCGGCCGAGCAGCGCCACCACCTCGTCCTCGCGGCCCGTCTCCTCGCGCCAAGCCATGGACAGGGACGCCGTCCCCGCCGCCACGTCCTTGGGCGTCACGTCCTCGGGAATCTCGTGGAGGACGCGCAGACGCTCGAACCCGGCCTTGGCCTCGGCCACATGCGCCGCCGCCTCGCGCCGCGTCGTCTCCACCATTTCCTCGACCATGACGCCGGACATTCCCTCGCCGATCAGCGGCATGGCCCCGATCACGTCCGGCTTGACGTAAAGTCCCGTGATGTGGGCGGCAAAGGGCTTTCCGACGAGAAGGGCGGCCTCCACGGACGCCATTGAGCCATCGCCCGCGACGATGGGAACCAGAATTGTCTTGAACATGGCCCGCCTCATGGGAATCGGATCGCCGTCCTCCCATTATGCGACTCCGCGAGAATAAAAGAAACGGTTACACGCCGATCAGCCGGCGCGCCTGTTCGAGGGTCGCTTCCCTGGGGCCGGAGCTGTCGATCCGGGTCCAGGACATTTCGCCCAGATCGTAACCCATCTGCTTTTTCAGCACGTCCTCGGTGGCGTCGGAAATGTTGTGGGTGCGGCTTGCGATGCGCTCGCTCGCCACCTCGTAGGTCGCCTCCAGCCACAGGCCATCGAAGGGGACGCCGAGCCGGCGCGCCATGGCTTCCACCGCCGCGCGCTCCTCGGGTGCGGCGAACACCGCGTCGGCGATGACCGAATGCCCGGCCGACAGGGCCCGTTCCAGTTCGTCGAACATGGCCGCGTAGGTGCGTCGGCTCATGTCGCGCGCGTAGGCCGCCGGTTCAAGACGCTGATAGAGATCGACCCCCAGCAGCCGCTTGCGGACCGCGTCGGAGCGCACCTGCAACGCCCCCGGAGCCACCCCCAGAAGCGGGGCCAGCCCCCGTCCCAGGCGCGACTTGCCGCTTCCCGACAGTCCGCCCACCGCCAGCAGCCGGGGCGGCGATGGAACCAGGAATTCGAGGGCGCGCAGATAATCCTCCCGCGCCTCCTCCCGCAGACGTCTGGCGACCGACGCGGGAATGTCGGCGGGCTGGGCGGCGGCCATGGCGGCGGCGACGTGGGAACGGATCGCCGCTCTGACGGAAAGGAAGACCGGCAGCGCCGGCAACGCCCAGGAGTCCCCCGACGAGGAGAGGTAGGCGTTGAATACGATGTTGGCCAGGGGGCGCAAATCCCGCGAATCGAGGTCCATGAGCAGAAACGACACATCGTAGACCACGTCGATGAAGGCGAAGGCGTCGGAAAACTCGATCGCGTCGAACAGGGTCGGCGCGCCATCCAGGAGACAGATGTTGCGCAGATGCAGATCGCCGTGACACCGCCGGGTCTTTCCCGCCTCCCGCCGTTCGTCCAGGAGCGCCGCGACCGGGCGGAGCCGCGCCAGGGTCGCCTCGGTCAGCGCCTCCACCTCGGACGCGGTGAAGACCGAGGGCACGAAGGCCTGAAATGCCTTGCGGTTGCCCTCGATGATGGCCGCGAACGCCTCCGATCCGCCACGGTCGCGCCGCACCTCCGCAGCCCGGTGAAAGCGGGCGATGGCTCCGCCCAGATCGCGCATGAGGTCGGGGGTCAATTCCCCGCGCCGGGCCATGCGGTCGAACAGGGTTTCCTGGTCGAAGCGGCGCATGACCACCAGCCAGTCCACCGCATCCGGATTCCCGACGTCCCCGACATCCCCGATCGCCAAGGCCCCGTCGGACCGCCGCAGCACCGGAGCAACCCCCAGATACAGCGACGGAGCGGCCACCCGGTTGACGGCGAGTTCGCCATTGCAGAAGAAATGGCGCGCCTCCAGGGTGGAAAAATCAAGAAACGGCAGTTTCAAGGCGCGCTTGAGCTTGTAGGCGCGGTCCCCGGCCAGAAACACGGACGAAATATGCGTGTCCACCCGCTCGACGTCCTTCACGCCACGACCATGACTTTCCGGCCGCGACAGCATGTCGAGCACTTCGCCTTGTTCTTCTCCCATCATTCCGTAGCCCGTTTCATCCTCCGGCATCTCTTTCTCCGGCCATGGGCTCGGCAAGGCTGACCAGCGCCCGCGTCGGCGCCGACCATGACACGGTATCAAAAGCGCCGCAGTTCGGGCAACGCACACTCCACTTGCCCACCTCCCCGAGGCAGGAGGAGCACCGCCACGCCGAAGAGGCGGGGGCCGATCCGGCCCGGCGCAGCCACTCGGTGGCGGCCTCCGCGTCGCCGTTCCCGGATTGCTCCAGACGGGCCATCAGCATGGCTACCCTGCCGGACGCGCCGTCATGGGCGAGCGGTTCCAGTTGGCTGCGGGCCTGCCCCCAGAGACCGGCCTCCAGGAACGCCTCGGCGACGGTCAACCGGCTTTCGGGATGATCGGGGTTAAAGGCGGCAAGCCTCTCCGCCCGTTGCGCCCGGCGCAGAACGCCGTCCTCCGGCCAGATGCCGAAGCAGGCCTGGGCCAGCTCGGGATGGGGCGCCTGTCGCCACGCTTCCTCGACCACGGCGGCGGCCTTGCGTTCCTTGCCCTCGGCGGTGAACAGCCGCACGGCCAGGACCGCCGCCGGGATCAGATCGGGCTGGTGTTCCAGGGCCTGACGGGCCAGTTTCAACGCTCCCGCCCGGTCGCCGTCCTCGTGGGCCTGCGCGGCGCGCTCGGCGGCCAGGACCCCGCGCAGATGCCGCTCCCGCGCCGGGGTGAAGGCCCCGGAGCGGGGATTGTGGTTCAAGGTGGCCTCGGCCTCGGCCCAGAGACCGGCCTGGGTCTGCTCCTCGAACAGGGCCTGGACCGCCCAGGCGGAATCCGGGCGCAAGGATACGGCGCGGCGCGCCAGTTCCAGGGCCTCGCCGCGCTTACCCTCCTTGCGGGCCTGTCCGATCAGGCCGCGCAGGCCGACCAGTTCGGTCTCCGGCTGCTCCCGCAAGGCGTCGTAGCTTCCCCGCGCGAAGGCCGTGTCTCCGGCCAGATCGGCGGCTTGCGCCGTCAGCAGCCGGGTGAGGGACGGGTCCTGGAGCCGCGCTTCCGCTTCCCTGGCCAGTTTCAGGGCGCGTCCCCCGTCCCCGGCGGCAACGGCGGCGAAGCCGTCGGCCAGGGCGAGGTAACCCCTGCGGCTGTGGCGATTGCGGCGCGCCTCGGCAAAGCGGCGGGGGGCGCGCCGCAGCAGCAGCAGAAGACGGGCGACGGCCGTCAGGACGCCGACGAGGAGCGCCAGCAGCAGAAGAAGGACCGGCACCGAAGTGTCGATCCGCCATCCCTCCCACAGCACCGTGACGGAACCGGGACGGTCGGCCAGCCACACCGCGCCGACCACCAGCGCCCCCACCCCCAGGATATAGGCGAAAAAACGGGCCATGGCGTCACCCGCCCGACTTGGTGGCGACCGTGCGCCCCAGCGCCTCGGCGGTCAGGGTGGACAGCGCCTGCTCGGCGGCCACCCAGGCCCTCGCCTCCTCCTGCCACGGCGCCGCCACCCTGGCGGGCGCTCCGGTCAGGCCGCCCATTTCGGCCACGGTTCCGGCCAGATCCCCCGCCTGCAACCGGGCGTCGGCGCGGGCCATGACCGCCATTGTCGAGTCGCCCATGGCCTGACCGTCGGTGCGGCGCAGGGTCACGAGGCCCGCCAGCCGCTGGAGAGTCTTGTCGATCCAGTCGCCCCCCTCGCCGAGGCTCTCGCCAAAGCCCCCGGGAACCACGGTGGCCTGGGCCACCGCGACGGACAGAGCCTCGAACCTGCGTTCCAGCGCGGTCCTGGGAGTCAATCCCTTCGACGCATGGGCCGCGAACCCGGCCACGGTCCGGGCCACCGCGACCGGATCGGGGGACAGGACCAGAAGAGCCTGCAACTCGGCTTCGAATGGAGACCCACGGTTCACCGCTTCCCTCAGTTGCGCCACCGCCAGGACCAGGGCCGTCGAACTGTCGTGACGGGCGGCCAGCTTGTGCGCCATGTCCTCGATGGCGGCGAGCCGCTCGTGGACGGCGGCAATGGCCGCCGCGCCGATCTGCCCCTTGACGACAGCGTCCAGCCGGTCCGCGACGGCGGCGATCCTGGCCTCCGTCTCCGTCCTGGACAGAACGTCCGTGGGAAGGGACGCCGGAAGGGAGGCGGGCGCCGGTCCCTCTCCCGCTTTTTCCCCGGCCGGAGGGGGAGCCTGCTCCAGGACGGCAAGCCGCTGCTCCAGCCGGGCGACGGCATCCATCA
>JADGDA010000116.1 GCA_015228695.1 Alphaproteobacteria bacterium | reverse complement strand
ATGACAGAACACGGTACGGGCTCCTTTTCATGTCCAAAACGTCGCCAAACCCTTAAACATGAGCGGAATCAATGCCGGACATGACTATAATGCATTGATAACGCACGGCTTTCCTCTTGCCTGAACAGTATTGGATCTACCCCGACAGAGCGGCCCGGTCGTCCGCCCGGTCGTCCATCGCGGGCTCGCCGGCGGAGGACCGTATCCCCCACATTTTTTCCAGCTTGTAAAAGGCGCGGACCTCCGGCCGGAACAGGTGGACGATCACGTCGCCGCCGTCGATCAACACCCAGTCGCATTCCCGCATTCCCTCGGCGCGGACCTTGGCTCTGTGGGCTTTGAGTTTCTCGACGAGGTGGGTGGCCATGGCTCCGACCTTGCGGGTGGATTGGCCGCTGGCGATGACCACGTAATCGGCCAGGGTGGACCTGCCGCGCAGATCAACGACGACCACGTCCTCGGCCTGATCGTCGTCCAGGGACGCCCCGACCAGTCCGAGCATGTCCTCCGGCATGAGCGAAGGGGATTTGAGCTTGCCGATGGGTCCTGCTCCCTTGAGTGTTTCAGATCTTTACATGGCGGGCGCGAATCGCGGTGGACGAGGCCGGATGCGGCCCCAGGGGCAGGAAAAGCCACGCAGGAGGCTCGGCCCCGGCCAGAAGGCGGGCCCGCCGCCGTGGAACCCGCGCCCTTGCGTACCGCCGCGCCGCCATCCCGGCCAACGCCCTCAGAGAATAGGGGCTGCGGGGCAGGACTGCAATGGGGACGGTCCCGAACAGCCGGGTCCACCGGAACCACCGGGGAATCTGGAGCAGGTTATCGCTTCCCATCAGCCACACGAACCGCGCCCGGGGAAAGCGTTTCCTCAGTATGGCCAGGGTGTTCACGGTATAGCGGGTGCCGAGCCGCCGTTCGATGTCGGTGGGGCGGATGCGCGGATGCCGGGCCTCGGCGCGCGCGCGGGACAGGCGCTCGGCCAGGGGAGCCGTTTCCTCCACCGGCTTGAGAGGGTTTTGCGGCGCGACCAGCCACCAGACCTCGTCCAGGCCAAGCATCCGCAACGCCGCGAGGCTGATATGGCGGTGCCCCTCGTGGGCCGGATTGAACGATCCGCCCAGCAGTCCGATCCGCCCACGCCTCCGGTCGCCGTGGGGGGGGAGGGGAGCGGGAAGGAGAAGGGGGCTGGTCATGGGCGGGTCTGGCCGGTCCCCCGCACTTTGTACTTGAAGCTGGTGAGTTGCTCGACGCCGACCGGGCCGCGTGCGTGCAGCTTGCCGGTGGAGATGCCGATCTCGGCGCCCATCCCGAATTCGCCGCCGTCGGCGAATTGGGTCGAGGCGTTGTGAAGGGTGATGGCGCTGTCCACCTCCGCCATGAACCGCTCGGCGGCGGCCCCGTCCTCGGTCACGATGGCGTCGGTGTGCTGGGAGCCGTGGGTATTGATGTGGGCGATGGCGTCGTCCAGGCCCTCGACCACCTTGACCGATAGAATGGCGTCCAGGTACTCGGTGTCCCAATCGGCGTCGGAGGCCGGCACGGCGCGGGGCTCCAGGGCGCGGGTCGCGGCATCGCCGCGGATTTCGCACCCGGCCCGGATCAGATCGTCGAGAACGGCGGGGAGCAGGGCCGCCGCCACCGCCCGGTCGACCAGCAACGTCTCCGTCGCGCCGCAAATGCCGGTCCGGCGCATCTTGGCGTTGAGGGTGACGGCGCGCGCCTTGGCCGGATCGGCGGCGGCATGGAGGTAGGTGTGGCAGATGCCTTCCAGGTGCTGGAACAGGGGAACCCGGCTTTCGGCGGTGATCCGCTCCACCAGCGACTTGCCCCCGCGCGGCACGATGACGTCGATGACCCCGGTCATGGTCAGCATTTCCCCGACGACGGCACGGTCGGTCGTCGGCGGCATCTGGATGGCGTTGACCGGAAGCCCCCCCGTCTCCAATCCCTCCGCCAGACACGCCATGATCGCCGACGAGGAATGGAAGCTTTCCGATCCCCCCCGCAGAATGGCGGCGTTTCCGGCCTTGAGGCACAGGGCCCCGGCATCGGCGGTCACATTGGGCCGCGACTCGTAGATGACCCCGACGACTCCCAGGGGCACCCGCACGCGGGAAATCCGCAGGCCGTTGGGGCGGGTCCATTCGGCCAGCACGGAGCCGACCGGATCGGGCAGGGCCGCGACGTCCTCCAGCCCCTTGGCCATGGCCTCGATGCGGGCGTCGTCGAGCAGCAGCCGGTCGAGCATGGCCTTGCCCAGTCCCTTGGCCTCCCCGGCGGCCATGTCCTGGGCATTGGCGGCGGCAATGGCGGCGCGGCGGGAACGGATGGCGGCGGCGGCGGCCAGCAAGGCGGCGTTCTTGGCATCGGTGGACGCCAGTCCCAGCGTCAGCGCGGCGGACCTCGCCCCGCGTCCGATATCCGCCATGACGTCGTGAACGGTGGCCTGCACGGTGTTTTCTCCTTGGATTGCGGGCGGAGCTTCAGGCGGAGGAACGGGCGCCCGCGCCCTGCTTTTTGCTCTGCTCCTTCTTCGCGAAGGTTTCCAGGGCGCTGCTGATCTTCGACGCCAGGGCGTCCGTCCCCTCGTCCCCCTTGAAGGCCATGTAGATGGCCAGGGACAGTTTCTCGGTCAGCTCCAGATCGCGGGGGGTGACCGAGCGGGGGGCCTTTTCGATCGAGAGCAATTTGATGTCCAGCTTCTCGGCCAGATCGAGCACGCCTGCGTGACGGGCGGGGTCGACGTACTGGCGGAAATTGTTCAGAGCCGTGCGGAAATCGGCGATGGCGGAGAAGTAACCCTTTCCCGCCGCCAGCAGCTCCTTGGTCCGGCGCTCCTGGAACACGATCTGGAAGGCCAGCTTGTCGAGCATCTCGCCATCGATGGTGTCGAGGGCGGCGGAGATGACCCGCTGCAATTCCTCGGGATCGATATTCTTCCTTTCCGCCTTGAGCTTCAGCGTGTTGGGCACCGTGAAGACGGGAATTTCCTGCGTCCCCTCGTCGTTTCTGCTGCCGCTCCTGCGGTCGGGGCCGATGTAGGTGCTGGTGGCGACGAAAGGGCGGCGGCGGGCGATCAGCGCCGCGATCCGGTCGAACAGGGCCTTGGGCGAAATCGGCTTGACGACGATATGGTCGGCCCCGCTGTTGAGAAGCTTCTCGACGTCGCCCGTGTTGGTCTCCAGAACGGTCAGAATCACGGAGATGAAGGGATTGCGCGCGGTGCGGCTGTAGCGCAGCTTGCGGACGAGTTCGCAGGCATCGCCCCCCCTGGCGTTGACGTCCATCACCAGAAGATCGACATCCATGTTGTCGAACCCATCCCGGACATGATCCAGGGAAGACAGGGACACGAGGCTGCGAAACCCCTCCTGGGACAGGGAAGCGCGCAGCCCCTCGCGCACCAGGGGGTCGGTCTCCACCAGCAGAATGCGAACCGACTGGCGGGCCTGTTGATCGATGGGAAGCATCATCCTGAGGACACCGTCTCAGTCCCGTTCAAGCTTGCTTGGCGTCGATGATACTACGACGGATGGCCCGAGTGCGAGTGAACAGTGCCTCCAGCGTATTTCCCTCGCCCCGGCGGATGGCCCGTTGCAGCGCCGTCAGGTCCTCGGTGAAACGCTGGAGCGTGTCCAGAACGGCCTCGCGGTTTTGCAGGAAAATGTCCCGCCACATCACCGGGTCGGAGGCGGCGATCCGGGTGAAGTCGCGGAAGCCGCTGGCGGAATACTTGATCACCTCCCGGCGCAGGTCCTCCTCCAGGTCGTCCGCGGTGCCGACGATGGTATAGGCGATCAGGTGCGGCAGGTGCGAGGTGATGGCCAGAACCCGGTCGTGGTGGGCGGCGTCCATCACGTCCACCTCCATCCCCGCCGTCCGCCACAGGGCGCGGACCCGCTCCACGGCCGCCGGAGCGGTGCCTTCGGGCGGGGTGAGGATGCACCAGCGACCCTGGAACAGGCCGGCGAACCCGTTTTCCGGTCCCGATTTCTCCGTGCCGGCGATCGGGTGGCCGGGGACCAGATGCACGTTCGCGGGCAGATGGGGGACAAGGTCGCGGATCACCGTCTCCTTGACCGATCCCACGTCGGAGACGATGGCTCCGGGCGACAGATGCGGCGCCATTTCCCGCGCGGCGGCGGCATAGGCGCCCACGGGCGTGCAGATCATGACCAGATCGGCGTCGCGGACGGCCTCGGCAATGCTGGAAGTGACCTCGTCCACCAGGTCGAGGTCCCGGGCGGTGACGCGGGTCGACTCGCTGCGGGCGCAGGCGATGGACGAGCGGGCCAGACCGTCGCGGCGCACCACTCGCGCCAGGGATGAGCCGATCAGGCCGATGCCGATATAGGCGATACGGTCGAAAAGAGGCTCGCCCATGATCCCGTCCCTATCCCATGAAATCGGCGAGGGCGTCCACCACCGCATGCATTTCGTCGTCGCGCCCGATGGTGATCCGCAACGAATTCGGAAGCCCGTAGTTTTCCACCCGCCGGCAGATCAGCCCCCGCAGTTGCAGAAAAATATCGGCGGCGGCGGCGCAGCGGCGTTCCTCCTCGGGGAAATCGACCAGAAGGAAATTACCCACGCTGGGGGTGATGCGCAGACCCAGTCCGACCATGCGCTCCGACAGCCAGGGCAGCCAGACCTGGTTGTGGGCGCGGGACAGCACGGTGAAGGCGACATCCTCGATGGCCGCTTTTCCGGCGGCCTGGGCGGCGGCGTTGATGTTGAACGGCGCCCGCACCCGGTTGAGCACGTCGGCGATCACGGGGGGGCAATAGCACCAGCCGAGGCGGAGCGAGGACAGGCCGTGTATCTTGGAAAAGGTGCGCGTCATCACCGTGTTGGAACCGTCGTCCACCAGTTCCAGTCCGGGGCTGTAATCATTGCGGCTGACATACTCGGCATAGGCCGCGTCGATGACCAGCAGCACGTCCTGGCGCAACCCCCGGCGCAGGCGTCCCATCTCGTCGGACGACAGATAGGTGCCGGTCGGGTTGTTGGGGTTGGCGATGAACACCACCTTGGTGCGCGGGGTCACCGCCGCCAGCAGGGCGTCCACGTCGGCATGGCGGTCCGTCTCGGGCGCCATGACCGGGGTCGCCCCCGCCGACTGGGCGTAGATTCCATACATCAGGAAGCCATGCTGGCTGTAGAGCACCTCGTCCCCCGGCCCGGCATAGGAATGGCACAGCAGCCCCAGCAGCTCGTCCGAACCATTGCCGCAGACGATCCGCTCGGGCTCGATCCCGTGGCGCTCGCCGATGGCCTGCCGCAGTTCGGTGCAATTGGGATCGGGGTAGCGGCTCAGCTTCCGCGCCGCCCGGCTATAGGCCTCGGCCGCGCGCGGACTCGCCCCCAGGGCATCCTCGTTGGACGACAGCTTGATGACATGGGCGACGCCCGGTACGGAAGCCTTGCCCCCCACATAGGGGGCGATCCCGAGGATTCCGGGTTTCGGTTGCGGGTGGGACATCTACGGCACCGGGTCCTTCATGTCGGCGGGGGTGAAGGGAACCGCGTATCCACCAAGGATATTCGTCCGCTTGATCGCTCCGGCCTCGGCGCCCAGCAGCTTCTTGAGCCGCTCGTCCCCGTTCGGGACATAGCCGCCCGTTTCGATCAGATGCAGCCAGGTGTCGGCGGTGACAAACCTCAGCCCCTCGTAGGAACAATCCTCCAGACCGGCCGTGGCCAGGGTCCGGAGCATGGACGCGCGCGAGACCTCGCGGTCCGTCTCCAGGGTCAGCACCGTCCGGTCCTTTCCCGAGGGATCATAGGCCATCCTGGCGACCGCCATGGCCTCCAGTCCCTCGCCCCGGGTCGGGCCGGGGCCGCAAAAAGGCAGGCGGGCAACGATCTTCGGGGTGCTCGGGCTGTCGGACAGGATCATCGGCCACCAGGGCGAGGCATCGTCCTCCTGGGGGCGGGGGAGGACGCCGACCGTCGCCGAACCGTCCGTCACCGCCCGGATCACCTGCCCGACCGAGGTGTAGCTGATGGCGGGGGTGTAGGACCCGAACTGCTCATGGGCGATTTCCAGGTATCCGGCGCCCCGCCGGGGCATGTAGACGGCCAGGGTGAACGGCCCTTGGAGCCCCACCAGCGACGCGAACATCTCCCGCCACAGGCGGACCACGACGGCCCTGGGCAACCCGCCCCGGTGGCGGGCGACAAGGCGTTGCAAAATCTGGGCTTCGCGTCCGGGCACCAGGGCGGAAGCGCCCTTCAGACCCTTCTTCAGCGCACCGATCCTCTCCACGACCTCCCCCCGTCGGATGAGGAGGTCGTGCAGGGCGTCATCGATCCGGTCGATTTCGCCGCGCAGCTCGGGCAAGGTGGCGTTCTCGGAGGCCATAAGATCCTGAATCAGTACCGATCGTCGGGATACTAGTAGCCAACCACCGGAAAAAATCAATCACTTCCGGAAGTGTGCTATGCTCGTGGACAGGCGAGAAGCGCCGGGAAAAGGCATGGGAGAAGACCATGGTCGGCATGATCGAGACATTTCCCCCACGGACGACGGCTTCGTTCCGCTCCGGGGTCAAGGGCCAGGAGGCGCGGACCTCCCACGAGGACGCCAAGGACGCCAAGACCGTCGTGGTCGCCGTCGCCGCGCGGAATGCGGGCTCCGCACGCGCAAATACCCCCCTTTCCCTCCCCATCGACCTGAGCGGGCTGACCCTTGCCCCCGGCGTGGTGAAGGCTTACGAGGACGCCGAAGCCGCCATCGCCAAAATGCAGGAAGGGGCCAAGGCCAACGCCAAGGCCGCGAAGGCCGCCCGGATGGCCATGGCCGAGGCCAAGCTGAAGGCGTTGAAGATCGCCGCGGTTCTCAGCGTTCATACGAAAAACCCCAAGGCGGCCCGCGCGGTCGCCGAGGAAGCGGCCAAGACCGCGCGGGAACTCAAGAGCCTGCGCGACACCACCCCCGGAGAGGTGCCCCCCGTCGACAAAGCGGCCCCACCGGACGCGCCCGCTCCGACGGGAGACGGCGAGGCCAACAAGGAAATCGACGCCCTGATTCAACAGGCCCGCAAGGTGATCGCCATCGCCCGCAAGGCCGCCCGCCCCGGCTCGGCGGACGAACAGGAAATGGCGGCTTTGCAGGCCGAGACGGGCACGCCGGATCTTGCGGTCGACGTGGTCACCGAAAAGGACCTGAAAATCACCACGGAACGCCGGGACCGCAAAGAAACCGAGGCCTGACCCGGACGGGAGGGGAGGGTTACGGCTCCTCGACGCGGCAAATGGAATTGGGCTGAAAGCCGCTTGCTGAACGGGTAGCCTCCTTCGGGCTGTTGGGGGGGGGCTGCGATGGATGCGGAACGGGTTCTGGCGCTGGGTCTTGGGGTGACGCCGCCGTGGCGTCTGGTGAGCCAGCATCTGGAGACCGGGAAGCAACCGCACGAACTGCATCTGCGCCTGGAAGCCGATCGTGGCTCGCTGTTTCCCTGCCCGGAGTGCGGCCGAGCCTGCAAGGCGCATGATTTCGCCGAATTCACCTGGCGGCACCTATGAAAGCGAGGACGGCGGCCAGCGGCTTTATAAAGACATCGCCCTCCCCAACACCATCGACGCCCAGCG